>JALGSS010000206.1 GCA_029821745.1 Candidatus Zipacnadia bacterium | reverse complement strand
GCGTGGACCATGAAAGCCGTGAGCGTGAGCATGACGAAGAGAGCAGTCTGTCGTATCACCATGGTGTGCATATCAATCTCCTAGGTAGAATGGTTCCATGAGAATTGGTCGCGCGAGGGTATGGGACCTCTGCGCGAGCGCGATGACTGCCTCTGATCCCGTGTGGACGGTCGGGGCTCGGGAACCGCGCAGGCCCTGGGAGGTGCGGGGCGGTTTCGCAGAGAAGCAACTCCTGGAATGGTGGTGTTGAAGAACTCATTTGGATAGCTGCGGGGTAGCGAGACCGGTACCCGGTCTCTATGACCGGGTCCCCGCGGGGCCGTTTTACCGCGTTTTGGGGCACCCGTGGGGCCCCGCCGATTGTACGACACCGGCACCCCACGGCTATCTGAACCTTTCCCAGCACAACCAAGTCAGCGCCCCGCAACCTGACTAGGCCCGCCACTAAGCATGCCGATTGCAGTCATGCTCGCGGTGGGGTATTGTATGGCGCGAATGAGACGGTGAGGTCCATTGCACCCGGGTGGGCGATGAAAGACAGCCCGGGGGCTCTAACGGGAGGATTAGTACATGGCATCGAAGCTGGCACTCGACGGCGGCTCGAAGGTCGTGCCGGACGGCAGCATCAAGAGCTGGCCGCCGATCACTCAGGCGGACAAGGACGCCGTCTGCGCGGTACTGGACAGCGGCCATCTCCACGGCAGAGTACGCGGTGGTCACCAGCAGCGGCACGGCGGCCCTGCATATGAGCATGATGGGAGCCGGCGTGCGCCCCGGCGATGAGGTGCTGTGCCCCGCCTTCACGTACTGGTCCTCAGCCGCCGGGATCCTGCAGCAAGGCGGCATCCCGGTATTCGTGGACATCGACCCGAAGACCTACACCATCGACCCGGTCCTGATCGAGGAGCAGATCACAGAGAACACGACGGCGATCCTCGCAGTGCACATCCACGGGCTCGTCGCAGACATGGACCCGATCAACGAGATCGCGGCCAAGCACGGGCTGTGGGTTGTCGAGGACGCCTGCCAGGCCCACGGGGCGACGTACAAGGGACGCAAGGCGGGATCGCTGGGGAATGTCGCCGGGTTTAGCTGCAACCGCAGCAAGTGCCTGTCAGGCGGCGAGGGCGGGATCCTCACCACCAACGACGCGGACATCGCCGAAGTGGCCAACCGCTGCCGGCAGATCAACGCCATCGACCAGCCCAACCGCGAGGGCTTCAACGTCTACGCCCTCGGCTGGGGCTATCGGCCTCACGAACTCGTCAACGCCTTCATCTGCAGCCAGATGGACCGGTTCGACGAGAATCTGGCCCGGCGGCGCGAGTTCGCGGCTTTTCTGTCCGAGCAGCTCGCGGACATCCCGGGTTTTGACGGTCCATACACGCCCGACTACGCGGAGTCCTGTTTCTTCACCTACGTGGTGTCCTTCGACCCCCGGCAACTGGGTCTCGACGTGTCGGCCGCGGAGTGGAGGAAGGCCGCGGGGAAGGCCCTGGCGGCGGAGGGAATCGGCCTGGGGAACTGGCAGTACGAGCCCATGCCGGCGATGAATGTATTCGCGGATAAGGTGGGCTTCGGCAAGGGATTCCCGTGGAGCTTCCCCGGCGCTCGCCAGGATATCGTCTACAGGGGCGAGGATTACCCGCGAACGATTGAGTTCATCGCGACTCACGGGTATCTGGGCGGCGTCTTCCCGCCCAACGAGATGGATTTGATTGAGCGGTACGTGGAAGGCTTCCAGAAGGTCAGTGAAAACGCACACCGCGCACTCGAACTTGCAGAGGAATAGGTGATTAGTTTGAAGCTTGGGTTCATGATCTATTCGCTGAGCCGGGCGCTGGCTGATGAGACGCTGTCCGTGCCCGGGGCGCTCGCCCTGATGAAGGAACTAGGAGTCGAAGGGGTCGACATCACCGCGGGCCACGTTGCCGGATACAGCAACGCCGAGGTGAAGCAGATGGTCGCGGATGCCGGGCTGGAGATCTCGGCCTGGATCGCTGGCAGCAACCTCACGATGGCCGACGCGGATGCACGGCGCACAGCCATCGACGAGATCCGCGGCATCATCGACACGGCGGCGGAAGTCGGGACAGCCAACCTGCTCGTCACGACAGGCGGATGCGCCGAGGGGCAGGACAGGAACGAGGGTAGGCGCAATGTCGCCGCGGGGCTGGCCGAGGTTCTCCCCCGCGCTCAGCAGGCCGGTGTCACGCTGTCCATCGAGGACTTCGGCAGTCCGGTGGCTCCGTACCAGACGTCGGATGAGTGCATCGAGACCTGCGAACTGGCCGGCCCGGGCCTGAAGATGACCTACGATTCGGGCAATATGGTGATGGGCGACGAGGATCCGGTGGCGTTCCTGGAGGCAGTCAAGGACCTAACGGTCCATGCCCACGCCAAGGACTGGGAGCGTCTGCCCGATGACGCGGACTTCGGGCTGACATCGCGCGCCGGCAAGAAGTATATCGGCACGGTCGTGGGGAGCGGCGTCCTGGACTACCCGGCGATCGTCGCTGGGCTGAAGGCCATGAACTACGAGGGCTACCTGTCCTTCGAGTACGAGGGCCGAGGCGATCCGGTCCAGGCGGCACGCGAGGGAATGGCGTACCTGCGGGACTTGGTGGCGGACTGAAGGGGCGGCTGAGGCGACCGCCGGCGAGGGAGCGCTCGGGGCCATTCCGGTGGAGCATTCACGATGGTTAGGGGGCGCTTGTGGGGCTCGGCAACCGTCAATCTACACGCGTTGACTCTCGCACGGGGCTACACTATAATCTTCAGACCCGGTGCGGCGTAACGGCCGGGCGTTTTCTTGGTGGCGTGACTTTTGCGTCGCTCTAGAGCCGTTATGGGAGGCCGAAGGACAATGGCAGGCGTAACGCTGAAGGGCCTGACGAAACGCTTCGGGGACGTCGTGGCTGTCAACGACGTGAGCCTGGAGATCAGGGACGGCGAGTTCCTGGTCCTGGTGGGCCCCTCAGGATGCGGAAAGACGACCTGTCTTCGCATGGTTGCCGGGCTTGAAGAGGCGACCGATGGGGAGATTCTCATCGGCGAGCGGATCGTCAACAACGTAGCCCCCAAGGACCGCGACATCGCGATGGTTTTCCAGAACTACGCGCTGTATCCTCACATGAGCGTCTATGAGAATATGGCGTTCGGCCTCAAGCTACGGAAGGTAGCGCGTGACGAGATCAAGCGTCGCGTGGGAGTGGCTGCGGAGATGCTCGGGATCGAGAACCTGCTCAAGCGTCGGCCGAAGGAACTCTCCGGCGGGCAGCGACAGCGCGTGGCCGTTGGGCGGGCCATCGTCCGCGAACCGGCCGTCTTCCTCATGGACGAGCCCCTTTCGAATCTGGACGCCAAACTTCGCGTCCAGACGCGCGCGGAGCTCACCAAACTGCACCGTCGCCTGGGTATCACCACGATCTACGTTACCCACGACCAGATTGAAGCGATGACGATGGGCGATCGGATCGCCGTCATGCTCGACGGCGTCGTGCAGCAGGTGGATACGCCGCTGAGCCTGTTCAATCACCCCGTCAACGTCTTCGTAGCGGGCTTCATCGGCAGTCCGGCGATGAACTTCGTCGACGCCGAGCTGGTTGCCCAGGGCGACGCGATCTGGGTCGACGCCGGGACGTTCAAGGTTGAGCTGCCGGCCGACCGGGCACCCTCGTACGCCGAGTTCGTCGGGAGCCCGGTGACTCTGGGCATCCGCCCCAGCGACATGTACGACAGCGATATCTCGCCCGTGGCCGTCCCGTACCCCGGCAACACGATCGAGGTCGAGGTCGACGTGATCGAGCCGATGGGCGCAGAGTCGGTGCTCTATGTGACCGCCGGTGACGACGCCCTCGTGGCAAGCGTAGACAGCACCACGAAGGCCGTGGAGCGCGAGAAACTCGCCATGGTGCTGGACATGAACAAGGCTCACATCTTCGACAAGAAGACGGACCTGGCCATCGGCGAGGAGACCGTCAAGGTGTAGGCGCAAGACTGATGCCCGAGGGCCCCGATCCAGATGGATCGGGGCCCTTTTTTGTTGGTGTCGTTGAGCGTATGCATGGCCCGCGAGCCGACGTAGTGAGCGGCGGGGAGGTATCCCGCTCCCTCATGAGGAAGCAACGGGTGCGCCCGGGGAGCGACCCGGCCTCCGGCGCGACCGGAAGCACTTCGTGTGCCATGAGGTGAGTTGATGCCGCACCACTGCCGGCGTGTTGGGGTTCTGGTGGATGTGCAAAACATGTTCTACTCGGCGAAGCACCAGTACGACGCGAAGTGACGACGCGAAGCTGAATTTCCAGAAGCTCCTGCAGGCCGTCGTGCAGGGACGCAGCCTGGTGCGCGCCGTGGCTTACGTCGTCCAGAGCCCTGAGGTGGACCAAACCAAGTTCATCTCGATGCTCAAGCAGACCGGGTATGAGGTCAAGAGCAAGGAACTTCGCATCAGGCCCGACGGATCGGCGAAGGGCGATTGGGACATGGGCATCGCCATCGACGCGATCTCCATTGCCGACAAGCTCGACGTCATCGCCCTGGTCAGTGGCGACGGAGACTTCGTGGAACTGGTGAACATGCTGAAGGCGCGGGGGGCCCGTGTGGAAGTGTACGCGTTCCCCCAAAGCACAGCCGATGAGTTGCAGCACAGCGCGACTGAATACTACGAGATCGGGCCGGAGCTGCTGCTGACAGAGCGTCACAGCTCCCCTCTTGCCGGCGCGAACGCGAGCCAGTGAGTGCCCACGACCCCGGTCAACCCGCCGTGAGCGCCCAGCGCCATCGAGGTATCTATGCCCGTCGATCTCCACCTTCATTCCACAGCATCAGATGGGACTCAGTCGCCGCAGGAGGTTGTCCGTGCAGCGAAGGCGGCCGGTCTCACCGCGATCGCTATCTCCGATCATGACACCTTCGACGGCGTAGGGCCGGCCCTCGCTGAGGCGGAAGGCTGCGGGATCGACGTGATCCCGGCAGTTGAGATCAGTGCACAGCTCGGCAAACGGGAACTGCACGTGTTGGGCTATCTCATCGACCCCGAGAACCCGGAACTGACGGAAGCGCTGTCCCGCGTCCGCGAGAGCCGAACCCTACGAGCGAAGCGGATCGTCGAGCGTCTGGTATCCTTGGGCGTGCGGATCACGTTCGAGGACGTTGCTCAAGTCGCTGGGGGCGAAAGCGTAGGCCGTCCCCATGTGGCAACGGCCCTGGTGGAGTGCGGCGCGGTGGCGAGTATGCAGGAGGCCTTCGCGCGTTACCTGCGACGGGGCCGGCCCGCGTATGTGCAACGGTACCGCTTGGAGGCGCAGGAGGCGCTGGGGCTGATCGAGAACGCCCAGGGGATGTCCTCTCTGGCCCACCCGGGCCTCGGGTGCCCGGACCACGTCATCCACTCTCTGTCCGGGCAAGGGCTGGTCGCGATCGAGGCGTACCATGTCGACCACACCAGCCGGCAGACCCAGCACTACCTGTCGATGGCCCGGAAACTCGGCCTCGCAGTGACCGGCGGCTCGGATTCCCACGGCCCAAAGGGAACGACGCCCGTCGAGGTGGGACAGGTTCCCGTTCCCGACGAGTGTGCCGAGGCGATCCGGGAGTGGGGCCGGCAACGCGGCAGATGGCCCAGCAAGTGGCCGGCGACGCACGTTACACCTTGAGGGAAGGACGCATCCGATGAAGACAATCGTCTGCTTTGGCGACTCAGTTACCCAGGGCGTGCCTCACGTCCATGTTCAGGACACATTCGTCAAGCTGCTCGAACGCCGGCTCACGCAGCGGGCCGCACAGGACGAGCGGGTGACCTGCATCAACTCCGGCGTTGGGGGGGAGAACACCGCTGAAGGCCTGGCCCGGTTCGAGCCCGCGGTCGCACGGCATGAGCCCGATCTCGTCATCGTCGAGTTCGGCCTGAACGACATCCGCTTTGAGCCGGAGAAAACCATCGCCCCGGATGCCTTCGCCGAGAACCTCCGGATCATCTACCGTGAGGTCACCAGTCTGGGCGCCCGGGCGCTCTTCACAACCCCCAACGTCATCATCAACGCGTATCACGAGTACTCGAAGGGCACCGACTACTACGACCGTTGGGGCGGGTGCAACGGTGCGGTGATCGAGTACGCAGAGATCGTGCGCGAAGTTGCCGCCGAGCTGGGCGCGCCGCTGTGCGATGTGTACCGCGCATTCGCCGACAAAGCTCTCGAACTCGAGTTCGCGGGCGCGTGCCCCGATCACGCCGACTCGCGGTGTCTGGGAACGTTCATCAATATGTCCGACGGGGTGCACCCCACGGCGCTCGGGCACGAACTCATCGCCTTCGAGCTGTACAGGCTCATCGTCCTCAATGGACTGCTCGACTGACCCGGGGCCCGTGTGCGGAACAGGCCGGGATGACTGCGGCTTTCGGCGCCCGTTGCGGATGTTGGGCCGTTGGCTGGCGCGAGAACGTCGTTCCCACCGGGGTCGGCGGCGAGCCCCCGGCGGCACTACAGGCCCCGCCTCTCTTGCGCTCAGCGCCCCTGGCGTTTATGCTTTTCGGAGTGTCACGCCGGCCCTGGGGCGCGGCCCCGAAGCGCTTGTCGCCATGTGATTGTGGCTGTCAGATATTTCCGAGAGAAGGAGAGCCCATGAACGCCACAAGAAAGTGCTGGACCTTGGCAGTCCTGGCCGTCGTCGGCATCGCGCTAGTCCTCTCAGGTTGCACAACGGGGACCGAGAGCACGGCCCCGACGGGTCCGAGCCCGGTCTCGCCGCAGGCCGGGACGGTCGAGACGCCCACGGACGTGAAGATCGGCTTCATCGTCAAGCAGCCCGAGGAGCCATGGTTCCAGAACGAGTGGAAGTTCGCCCAGCAGGCGGCGGACCAGTACGGTTTCGAGCTCATCAAGATCGGCGCGCCCGACGGCGAGAAGGTGGAGGCCGCCATCGACAGCCTCGCCACCAACGGCGCCCAGGGCTTCGTCATCTGCACGCCGGACGTGCGTCTCGGGCCCGCCATCGTCAGGAAGGCCGAATCCCGCAATCTCAAGCTCATGAGCGTCGATGACCAGTTCGTCGGCGCCGACGGTGAGTTCATGACTGACGTGCACTATCTCGGGATTGCAGCCCGGAAGATCGGCGAGAGCGTCGGCAAGTATCTGTACGACGAGATGGGCAAGCGCAACTGGAACATCGACGAGACCGCCGTCTGCGTCGTCACTTTCGACGAACTCGACACCGCGAAAGAGCGTACGGATGGCGCGATGGCCGCGCTCAAGGACGCAGGCTTCCCAACAGAGCGCATCTTCACCGCGCCCGAGAAAACCTCCGACCAGGAGGGCGCGTTCAACGCCGTCAACGCGCTCCTCACCCAGCACCCGGAGCCGAAGCGCTGGCTCGTCTGCGGCATGAACGATAATGGAGTCCTCGGCGCGGTCCGCGCTCTCGAGGGACGCGGGTTCAACGCCGACACGATCATCGCCATCGGCATCAATGGAACAGACTGCCTCGTCGAGTTCGAGAAGAAGAGCCCGACGGGGTTCTGGGGATCAATCCTCCTCGAGCCCAAGGCCCATGGGTTCCAGACGGCGGAGATGATGTACAAGTGGATCACCGAGGGTGAGGAGCCCCCGCTGGACACCCGTACGGTCGGCACGCTGATCACGCGGGACAACTACAAAGAGGTCATGACACAGCAGGGGCTGCTCGACGAGTCCTGATCCCCCAGCCGCACCGACTGGTTCCCTTCACGCGCCCCGGCCCGGTTGGTCTGATACGCCGAGGCCGGGCGCTTGCTGATGGATGCGTGGGAACCGGACCTCCCGCCACCGCCGGCACTGATAGGAGCAGACCCATGCATTGCCTGAACCTGATCCAGTGGATGCTCGCCTGCGCAATGATTCTTCTCGTCTGGGCCGTCAACGCACAGCCGCCCAACGACTGGGAGAACTCGGAGATGATCGGGCAGGGCAAGGAGCCGGGGCACTGCACACTACTCCCCTATCCAGACTCTGCGACCGCCCTCGTAGGCACACGCGGGGCCTCGCCCTATCACCAGTCCCTCAACGGAAC
>JALGSS010000205.1 GCA_029821745.1 Candidatus Zipacnadia bacterium | reverse complement strand
CCCTCGAAATCGGCGATCACGATGTCGGGAGCGGCCGCCACGCAGGTGCACAGCAGCGCAAGACACCACCACGCCAGGAATCTCCACGCTTGATGCTTCATACGTTCCTCCTCGCGCCCTGGAATCTCGGCGATCCGTCGGGTCAATCCGCCCTCGTCCGGATGGGGAAGTAGAGGGTGTACGCTTCGTCCACAACCTCATGCAGGGGCTTGAAGCGGAGGGAATTCGCCTGCCCGATTGTCCTGTAGCCGCTCAGCCAGTTGCCCCACTCGCGCTCATTGTCAGGGGCAAGCATGCTCGAGGGCTCCTCCCTGTCCCCTGTGAGCGCGATCTCCCGGTCGCACAGTCCTGCCAGCACCACCGGGCCGTCGAGAAAAGCGACTGTGTCCGGCTCATCGGGGATCGGGGAGGCAGTGATGGTCTTCGGCAACTCCAGGACGACGGTGTCTTCATTCCAGACCCGCTGGATGCACTCGAAGCCCGGTGCCTGGGCTTGCGGCTCCTGGCGCTCTCCGTTCACCCACACCGTGGCCTGGTCGCTGAGCCACTCGGGCAGCCGGAGTTTCAGGCTGAATTCCACGGAGCTCTCGCACTTCACGTTGAGACGCACGAGCCAGGACGAGGGACGATTGACGGCCCCCTCCCATGGCGCGTTCGAGTCATCTGCCGACGGCAGAGGGCTGTTGCGGGGATCGAAGTCCTGCCGGATCATGACGCCGGTCCCGCCCCACTCTCCGGTCATCTCCGACGGCATGTACTGAGCGACACGGTAGCCCTCGTCGTCCCCGTAGTACGCCAGCGTGTTGTGCATGCTGTGAGCCTGCACCAGACTGCCGTGACAGCACCAGAAGTCGTGGGTCGGGCTCCCCCAGCGCTTGTGCGCGCCGGCCTCCAGCGGGAGGAAGTATGAGATCATGCCCGTCACTGGATTCTGCTGGGCGAGAATACCGTTGTACAGATTGCGCTCAATGTAGTCCGCATACGAGGGATCGCCCGTCCACCGGAACAGATACTCGGCGAGGCGGATCATGTTGTAGACCGTGCAGTGCTCTTGGTTCTTGTCTCCCCGGCGGGCGGCGAAGGCGAAGGGCGGCGTCCAGATTTCGCCGGATGTCTGCCCACCGGTGCAGAAGGCGCCCCTGTCGGTCACCGCGGATTTCCAGTAGGCCTCCACGATACTGCGCCAGCGCTCGTCTCCCGTCACCTCGTAGCAGCGCGCAGCGCCCTGGGCTTCGGGAATGGTCGTGTTCGCGTGCACGTTCGTGAGCACGTCGCGCCCAGCGAGGAGCGCGTCGAACAGGCGGTGGCGGGTGTATCGCTCGATCAAATCTAGGTACTTCTGCTCGTGCGTCGTGCCGTGCAGGTCTGCCCAGGCCTCCAGCATGCCCCCGGTCTCGACGTCCAATATGTCATCCATCTGCTCTCTGGAGAACTGTCCGGACCAGCGATGGAACCAGTCGGCGAATTCCCCCGCGACCGCCAGCGCCTGCTCGTTTTCCGCGAGGGTGTACATGTCGTGCAGGCCCATCAGGGCCTTGTGGTGGACGTACTGGGGGGCCCACGTCGGAGTTCCCTGGGCGAGCCAGTCCATGTACTTCTCGGGAAACGGAGCGCACCAGCCGGTGCCATGCTTCTCCTGACAGCGGGCCAGTTCGGCGACGATTCCGTCCGCCTTCAGCTTCAGCTCGGGGTCACCCGTTGTCGCGTACATCTGCGCGGCGGCGGAGAGCCAATGCCCCAGAAAGTGCCCGCGCACCTGGCACGTCGGCGCTTCCCAGCCCCAGTGCCGATCTTCCTCATCCCCTCCAGGGCCCGGCGGTGAGTTGCCGATGGTCCATTGGGTCAGCCCCGCCTCAAGCAGGTAGTTCTGCAGCAGGTTGCGGCTCTGCAGGCTGAACACGTAGGCGCGATTGAGCGCGGCTCGGGCGTGGAACAGGCCTCCGGTCAACCGGACGTCCTGCCTGGGAAGAGCTCGACATGTGCAATCCATTCCGGCCCTCCTGAACTCACCAAGTCACGCCCATCGGTGGAGGGTCATTTCTACGCACCTTCGGCAGGGCCTCCTGGCCGATGATCGGCCACGACGGCACAGTGTCACGAGGGTGCGCCTGCCCCAACACTCCCGAACAGCGCGCCTATGCCCTGACATGCACCCCAGAGTCCGGACAATGGGGTCCAGATCACACTTGATGTCCACAGACACTGTCCACGAGACTATCGACGCACACGGCGAACCCGATGGTCCCGTCGCCGAGGAGGAATTCGCCTGTCACAATCGCGCAGCGTTCCAGATCGCCGTAGCCGTTCGTAACAAGAGCCTTCTGCCTGTCAAGTACCTGATCTGCGGCCAACGCGCACCGACGTCCCGCGCGGTCTTCGATGATCATGGCAACGGGCACTGACTCGTCGCATGTTGAACGGCGGTCCCGAAGGCCATCGAGTTGCGCCAAAGGGAGCCTCGCCTCGGCGACGGTCGCGACGAACCTTCCATTCGGCAGCCGGGTGACTTGGCACTCGTCCCAGGGGACGAATCGCTGCACAGCCTTGACCGGGAGCAAGTACGTGATGTCCCCAATGCGAACGACGAGGCCGTCTACGAGGGGCGAACCGGACTTGGGGAGCTCAATCGTGAAGGCGGTCCCAACTCCGCTCTCTGTTTGTGTCGTCACGGTGCCGCCGCTGTCGCGGACGTTGCGGATCACGACGTCAAGCCCCACTCCCCTACCGGACAAACCGCTCACCTCCTGTGCTGTCGATAAGCCCGGCTGGAAGGCGAGTTCAATGAGGGCTTGCTCCGTCATCTGCTGGGCCTGATCAGAGCCAATCCTGCCTTGGCTGAGCGCTTTGGCACGGACCGCACCAACGTCAATGCCCTTGCCATCATCGCTCACCGTCACCACGATACTCTCTTCACCCTCTTGCACGGCGATCTCAACGTGCCCTTCTTCGGGCTTGCCTGTCGACAGCCGTTCCTCGGGCGACTCAATTCCGTGGTCCACGGCGTTGCGCACTAGATGTACCAGCGGATCCTGCAAGGTCTCCAGCACCTGCTTGTCCAGTCTGATCTCCTGGCCGCTGACCAGCAGCCGTATGCGTTTCCCCTGCGTTCTGCACACAGCCCGCACGATCCGCTCCAAAGGGCGGGTCACTTGCGCGACGGACACTTTGCGGATGCCGAGGAGTTGCTCGTACAAGCGGCTCATCACCGCATCGAAGTCCCGCGCGACCTCCTTGAGGCCATCTCTCGCGGATGTTCGCTGGATGCTGCTTTCGTGGCCGCGCATGAGGTGCTTTAGTCTCTCATCAATGTGAAACAGGCCACCAGCGATCTCCACGAGGTTGTCTATGCTCGCGATGTTCACTCTCAGAATAGAGTGGGATTGCTCGGCGGCAAGCCCTGGGGGGGCGCTCTCGCTCGCGCTCGTCGCCCGAGAGCCTACTGGGCTCTTGGGCGCCGAGCCGCACTGCGCCTCGGCGGTCTCCTGGGGATGAGCCGGCGCCGACTGTGCAAGCAGTCCTTTGAGTTCAGCGAACATGGGGTGATCGGCAAACGATGGACTTGCCTCCGCTTGCTGCATCCATGAAGCCAGCACGCTGCTCAGTGGCCGATCTGCAGCTTCCTCACTGTCCTCCGGGAAACATGCAGCGAGGCGTTGCAGAAACGCCTCGTGGGAGGGTTCAATCGTCTCCGTCACTGCCTGGCAGTCAACGGCCCCAAGCAACTCGAGGAGCAAGTCTACGCCCTCGATAAGCAACGCGACCTCTTCTGGCGATGCCGCGCGATCCCGCTGTCGGACCCTGTCCAGCGCATCCTCAATGCTGTGGGCAAAGGAGCTGACGCCATCGAGGCCAACCATTGCTGCGATGCCCTTAATGGAATGCAGACGCCTGAAGACATCCGCCACCGCGCTGAGGTCCTGCGGATCGCTCTCGAGCTCGAGCAGGCCGGCCATGGCAGCCTCAGCGCCCTCAAGTGCCTCGGCGACGACCTCTCTGACCAATTCTTCGTCGTGCCCTGACCCTTGCGTCATTGGATACCTTCGCCTCCAGCGACCGGCACTCGACACTGCACGCAGAACCACTCGGTCAGTCTTTCCATATACATAGGCGGGAGGAGCCGAGGTCCCACGCCGACGAGCTTGATCTCACGGTCTCGGCGCCGAAGGTCCTCCTGATGCGCTACGAGCGCGCCAACGACCGAAATCGAGATCTTGCCCAGATACGAGAGGTCCACGATCCATCCGCGATCATCAGGTGTCTGCTCGTAGATATGGTGCAGGCCCGCAATGACGGCGTCGCGGTGATCCCTGCATGTCGCACGTCGAAGACGGATCCTCATCGCGTCCGGCGCGGCGGTCGCGACGATGCCGTCTGCCTCGTAGACAACCCTTCCAGACAAGGTCGGCCCGCTCCCGCTCTGAGACGCACCTGGGCCCAAGCGCCCCGCAAGAGCGTCGGGGACGCAGGGGAGTGGTTCGCCACGCGCAACCCCGCCGGCGTGGCGGCACACGAAGTCACACCCGTCCAGGATCGGCTGCATGCCCTCCGGCAGGTCGGACACCCCGCACCGGTCCATCCGGGTCAGATAGCTCTCCATCTGATGACATAGATGAGAGACGTCATCGAGTCCCGCGAAACCGCACGCGCCCTTCAGGCTATGTATCTCGCCCTGCACCGCAGCGATGCGGCCCCCGTCACCCCCTTCGATGGCCAAGACGTCTGCCACAATGCGCTCACAGCGTTCCTGGGTCTCCGCGAGATACAGGTCTTTGAGGTCCGATATGTCCATTGCCATCGGGCTCCCTTTCGGTCCAGGTTGGGGGCAAAAAAGAAGGCACAGCCGCAATCACAACTCTCCGGGGAGAGCTAAGTGATCTGCACTGTGCCTTCGACTTGCAGGCCCTAGTCCTGCACGACAAGGCGACCCACAACCGTATTGTGGGTCGTATCAAGCATTACTATGGCCCGCCCCCGCTGAACTTTAGCTCGTCTTCAGCCATCCATCTCCCCTGCGACCCCAACCATCTCTTCCAGCCTCCTGCGCAACTGCGCAAGCTCCTTGGACTTGAAGGCGGTCTTCGTTTTCTCGAGTACGGAGATCGCCTCCCTTATGGCCCCCATCAGCATGTCGGACCTGGGACAGTTGAACAGGTGGCAGGCGTCTCGCCTTTCCGACCCCAGAGCAGTAGCTTCCATGAGATGCTGGATGTCCAGCAGGCTCCCCACGGCATTGCGCACTGTCAGGGCAGAGAAAGCGGCGATAGGGACGTGCGAGGCACTCGCGGGCCACAGGCGCATTGCTTCCTGTATGCTCGTGAGATCTTCGGACCAATCCCGTAGCCGCTGCTGAGCCGCACAGACGGCCCGATAGCTACGGCAGTAACCCACCGACGTCCGCACTTCTGCAAGCAGCTCGTCGTGGTTCAGCGGCGTGAGCATGCACGCGACCACCGGTAGCTTCAGCCACTCGATCGCGGTAGTAGCCGAGAGAGGGTCCGTTACCAGGATAACCGGCAAGCCTTCCGCAACGTGCGGCAGACTGCGGACGAGTTCCAGTTCAGTAGCGCCGCGTATATTGGCTTCGGAGATCAGAAGGTCGTATTCGCCATCCTCCAGCATCCTGATCGTGGTTGTCACCCACGCCCCGCAGTCGCACTGGTATCCCTCTCCGACTAACAGGTCCTGTACCGACTGAGCAAACGACTCTTGATCACCAATGGCCAAGATACGGTGCCGCCTAATCATCCTTTAGTCCCACCCGCCTCGATGGCCAAGAGGTCTGCCACAATGCGCTCGTAGCGTTCCTGGGTCTCCGCGAAATACAGGTCTCTGACGTCCGATATGTCCATTGCCATCGGGCTCCTTCTCGGTCGGGGTCGGAGGCAAAAAAAAGAAGGCACAGCCGCAATCACAACTCTCCGGGGAGAGCTAAGTGATCTGCACTGTGCCTTCGACTTGCAGGCCCTAGTCCTGCACGACAAGGCGACCCACAACCATATTGTGGGTCGTATCAAGCATTACTATGGCTTGTCCCCGCTAAGCTTTAGCTTGTCTTGGGCATTCGATCTCCCCCGCGGCCCCAAGCATCTCTTCCGGCCTCCTGCGCAACTGCGCAAGCTCTTCGGATCTGAACGCGGTCTTCGTTTTCTCGAGAACGGAGATCGCCTCCCTTATGGCCCCCATCAGCATGTCGGACCTGGGACAGTTGAACAGGTGGCAGGCGCCTCGCTTTCCCGACCCCAGAGCCATAGCTGCCACGGAATGCTGGACGTCCAGCAGGCTCCCCACGGCATTGCGCACTGTCAGGGCAGAGAAGGTGGCGACGCGAAGGGTCTCGGGTGGGTCGGCCGGCAGACGTTTGCTTCAACGTGTCACGGATAGGCCCTGTGGTGGGTGTCCGTGCCGGGCGGAGTTCTGCATGCGTCGTGCCCGACGGGCTCAAGGGACTACGGTGACCGCATCCAGCCCCACTCGTGTGCCCGCGCCCTTGACAGGCGACATTCACGGACTGCAATGCCTCTTCGGTCGACAGTGACGGTTCGGACGTTCAGCGCCGGGCAGCCCGACGCGTCCACACAACCGGCCTCCCACCCCGATTGACGCCGGACTCTCTACGCCAGTTGGTTCGCCCAGTTTCTCAGCATCAGCGCCTTCGGGGCGGTGATCCCCTTTATGAAGATCGCAGTCGGGTAGCCGGCCAGCATCACGGGGCTTCTCATGGGCTTGACGGGGATCGCGGCGGGCATCGGCGCACTCATCGTGGGGCGGCTGAGCGACCGTTTCGGCCACCGGCGCATGCTGATCTCCACGACGTTGTCCACAGGTCCGCTCGTGGCTCCGCAGGCACTCGTGCGGCATCTTCCTGAGCTGTTCGGCCTTCGCATCGCAGGAGGTCTGCCAGCCGGGGGCACATCGCCCGCCATGAACGCCATCATCGGGACGACGGCGCCGCCCGGAGTCTATGGACGCGCCTACCGAATCATGCAATCGGCGTCCTCCCTCCGGCGGGGCACGGCGGCGACTGACCACAACTCACCAGACTGCGGATTCAGGGAGTTTGGGCAGGCTTGGGGCGAGGAAGCGGACGCCAGGCGTGTTCATCCCCGGAGACGATTCCCCCACTCACTTCACGCGCACCGGTGCCATCCACATTCATCACGTACAGCCGCGTCCCGCCATCGCGATCGGACAGGAACGCGATCTTCCCCCCGTCCGGAGACCATTGCGGCGCCCAGCTCTTCGTGATATTGGTTCGCTGCCCGCTCTGAAGGTCCGCGATGACGATGTCGCGATTGCCCTCGAGGGACGCCGCGTAGATGAGCTTCGTGCTGTCCGGCGACCAACTCGCTGCCTCGTTCCAGACCGTGTTCTGGCTGGCGTTCTTGAGGGCGAAGGTGGTGGTGTCGCAGGTGTACACGCCGATGTTCCCGTCGCGGTGCGTGCGGAAGGACAGGAACTTGCCGTCGGGCGAGTAGACAGGATCGCCGTCCCAGGCATCGTGCTTGGTGATGTTGACCGGGGCTGAGCCG
>JALGSS010000204.1 GCA_029821745.1 Candidatus Zipacnadia bacterium | reverse complement strand
TGTCATGAGCATGTCATCCACGGCAGCATTCTGGGACAGGGGGAAGGTGTAGACGGCCTCAATGCGCTCGTCAAAGGGGTTGTGGAACTTCTGATTGACCTCGACCCGGGCGACAAACCCGGAGATCTCGGCCTTCACGTCCGTGTGTTTCAGGGGGCAGAGGCCCAGGGGCTTGCCCTCTTTGTCCATGGCTGAGAGTGCGCCGGGGGTCTCCCGGGCTTCCCCGGGTTTTTCGGCCGCAGGCATCTCGGTCGCAGGCTGCGCGTCTGTGCTTCGGGCCGCCCAGATGCACGCGGACAACCCGACAACGGCGAGGATTCCCATCACCAGCAACGGCTTTGCGATGCGCTGGCTCGTCATCGTCTGTGCCTCCCCAGGTGCTGCATGACAGTGTTAAGTTGCCGGGTGAGACTCGTGGGGGAGGAGGAATGTTCCGCGTTAGTTCGAAGATCGTCTACAAGCCCGTCTCGAAGCGCTCGACCATCTCTTCCTGTATCTCGCTCGGAAGGGACACGAATCGGGCGCTGTACCCGGCGATCTTCACTGTGAGGTCGGCATACTGTCGGGGATCGGCGATGGCTTCGCGCAGTTGGCACGCCGAGATGCCATTGACCTGCACTTGCAGGCCGCCCCGGGCGAAGTAGGTCAGGAGGGCTTCTTGGAACTTGCGGCGACCCTCCGAGTCCTCGACGAGAGCCGGATCGAGGGAGATGTCGAGAGCTTGCCCGCCACTCATGGCTCGTTGATCGATAGCGCTCGCGGAGAGCAGCGCGCCGGTGAGGCCCTGGGTATTCCGGCCCAGCATGGGCCCGGCATTCTTGCCCAGGGCTTCGCCCCGCCTGCGACCGTCAAGGCTTGCGGCGGACGCCTTCCCCGCGACGACGTGGGCGTTGAGCGTGTGGTATGAGGGCAGGTAATGCACGTTGTCTCGGTCGTGCTGGGATACCAGACGGGCGAAGGTATCGGTGACGCGCCGGGCCATGTCGTCGGCGATGTCGTCGCCGTTGCCATACTTCGGGCAGGCGAGCAACTCGCACCGGAGAGCCTGGTCTCCGTCGAAGTTGCTCTTCACGGCGGCCACGAGATCACCCAGGCTGTAGCTCCCTGTCTCGAAGACGAGCTGCCGGATCGCGGTGAGCGCATCGGCAGCGTTCGCCCACCCAAACCCCTCGATGATGATGCAATGGTAGCGTGCGCCACCTCCGGCCCGGTCCTCGCCTCGGGCGATGCAGTCGCGGGTCAGAGCGGACAGGAACGGGTTCGGCTGATGGGTCGCCGCGTACTGGGTCGCCTTCCAGTTCTCGCCGATGACGTACGCGATCAGTTCGTCCAGGTACTCCTCGAACTGGGCGTACAAGGCGTCGAAATCCGCGAACTCAGCGAGCGGCGGCGTGTGCAGTTTGATGGGCAATTCATTGTCGAAGGGCTCGCCACCGTTGAGGGTCAGTTCGAGAGGCAAGAGCAGATTCGCGACACCTCCCCACATGTCGCTGATCTCCTCGCCCGGCATCACGAGCCCCATGCAGCTATTCAAGGCGAACCGGTGCGCCTCGGATGCAGGCACGCCACGCCGGACCATCGCCTCCCTGCAGGGCAGTTCCCCGTAGAACGTGGGTTGCCCCAGAGTGAACAGGTCGGGCGCGGTGAGGCTGTCGAAGACGGCTGTCGGGAGACGTTCGTGAATCCGTGCCGCGAGGATCGGCGCGGGCAAGCGCAGGTCGCGGGTCACGCGCACGATCATCGCGGACAGAGGGTTGAACAGGTCACGCCCGGCGGGGTCCAGGCCGCCCAGGTTCACGGCGCAGGCCGGATCACCGAACGCATTCAACTTGCGCCACAGACTGTGCAGGTGGCGCTCAAGTTCCTCAAGGGGAATCCCTCGATCGAGGTCCCTCTGAAACAGCGGGAGGAGAAACTGATCGAGGCGGCCGAGGGACAGGGACGATCCGGACAACTCCGAGACGCCGATGGCCGCGTGGATGAGCCAGACGGCCTGGAGTGCCTCGTGGAAGGTGCGCGCGGGGTGCATCGGCACGTGATCGCAGGCCTCGGCGATGAGTTCCAGGCGCTCACGCTCTTCGGCGTCCGGGGCGCTTTCTGCATGTGCCCGGGCAACGTCTGCATACCGACCTGCCCACGCCGCCACGGCCTTCAGCGCGATCGCCATGGCCTGCAGCGTGTCCAGCGCGTCGCCGGTGGCATCGGCTGCGACATCCGCGACGTCATCGAGGAATCCCGCGAGGCCGGCGCGGATCACGCCTTCGTAGTCGGCGCAAGTGTGGGACTTGGTGTATCCGGCGCGGTAGTAGAACCGCTCCGTCATCAACTGCAGCGGGCTTGGAGGAGCCGGTTCAGACGGTGCCTGAATCGGGGCGGCGAGCGTGGCCTCGATCTCGCCTCGCTGCGCCTCAGACAGGTAGCGCGACCCGAAATCCCCGGCGAGAGTGTCCCCCGGCTCAATCCCCAGCGGAAGGCCCTCCAACGCGGCGGCGAACAGCCGGGCTTCGCGCACAGGAGTGGGAAGCGCGTCCAGTTCGCCGCCGGCAACGGCTTGCTGTCGAAGGGCGCCGATGATCGCCCACAGACTCAGGTCGGGCGCTGCCATCTTCGCGGTCTCCCGTGGCGTTGTCTCGCTTGGGCGCAGCCTGTGTCGGTGCTGCTCTACGGGAACAGAACGTCGGCGTCCTGTTCGATGACCCGGGTAATCGCGGCCTGGCATTCATCGGTGACCGGGTAGCCGAGGAAATGGCCCCAGGTGCTGAAGATGCCCATGTCGACCAGCAGCTTCTTCAGCCCGGCCAGCCAGCACGAGATCGTCTCGCCTCCGTAGACGTCGTACATCATCCGGTTCATGCGCTCCTGGAGGGCATTGGCTTCGTCCACGTTCCCTGCGTGGACGGCCGCGATGATCTGGCGGGCGATGTAGGCGTTGAAGATGCCGCCGCCGAGGAGCAGGCCGTCGTAGCCCGCCACAATGTACTCGACGCAGTGGAATTCGTCGCCATCCAGCAGGAGCAACTCGGGGCGCTTCTCACGTACCGCGAGGGCGATGTCTCTGCGCTCGGGGTCCGTCGAACTGTCTTTCACCAGCAGGACGTTGTCCTGGCCGTAGATCTCGCTGAGGCATTCATTCGGCACCACAACGGCTCCGTGGGTCCCGCGATCGTACACCCCCACGGGGAGGGCGCTGTCGCTGATCGCGTCGACGTACAGCTTCGTCACATTCTCCGGCGTAGCGTTGAGGAGGAAGTACGGGGGCGCGATGACCGCGATGTCGGCGCCGTCTTCCTGCGCCTGGGCCACATTGTCCAGGATGCGGGCGGTTGAGTTGTCGGTGACCTGGACGGCGATTGCGAGCCTGCCGGCCGCGCAGTCAGAGACTGATCGGACCAGGCCGGCCAGGAACAGGCCCTTCACGCCCAGGCGGAGGTGATGATCGATCATGCGCTTGACGGAATCGGTATCAATCGCCATGCTATCAGTGAAAGGCGTCGGCGTGGCCGACCAGACGCCTGCGAGATCGGTGCGGTTCAGTGCGGACATGGTGAGGTCTCCTTCAACCACGATGGGTTTTCCGGCTATCATACGTTCCTGCACCTTTCGACCCGTGGGGTCCACAGTCCTCCATCCGTCGGAAGGGCGTCGGCACGAGTCACAGCCTCAGTCGACCGATGTTGCGTACTCAGATCCCGAAGAGGGATCCCAAGACGTAGGAAGGATGGTCGCAGGACATGATTCGGAACGCACAGGTATTTGTTTTGCTCGTCCTCTTGATGGCGCTGGGGGCAGTCGTGTCCCCCGGTTGCGCCGATACGAACGAGCGTGCCCTCGCGATCAACCGTGTGGGCTATATCCGCGCAGACGCGCAGCCTGCGAACAACCCGTGCGGCGCGTGGAACCCCTCAGGGGGCGTCGCGTGGGACTACGGGAACCGCAGCCTGGTCGTCGAACTTGAGCGACCGCAGTGGGTCACCAAGGTGGTTCTCGTGTCCGATACCGAGAGTCCGAACGAGCCCAAACTCAGCGCCGCGTCCGTGCGAGTTTACCACAGCCGCGACAACCTGACCTACGAGTTGTATGACAAGCCGATGAAGTTCGCGCTCGCTCGCTCAAAGGAACCGGGGAAGGTGTGGCGCGTGGAGCTTTCAGGCCTGGGCTTCTACACGCGGTATATCAAGCTCAAGCAGACGTACAACGGGGCTGATTACGGGTTCGGCTGCGACAATATCGCCGAGTGCGCGCAAGTGTTCACGGATCCAGCGGGTCCCGGGGGCGCCGTGATTGAGGGTTTCGAGGTCGCTCCGGCGCAGTCCGTAGGCAAGCTACTGGCACATGTCCTGGCCACTGTCGAGGTGACCGAGGACGTGCGCCTCGTGGTCGAGGCCGAGAACACAGAAACCTGGGAGACAGTTCGCTCGGAGGTCGCCTTCAGATCGGGGGCGTGGACTCCGGCAACACTGGATTCGGAGGCCCTCGTTCCAGGGGGCTACTGGCTCACCGCCGAGCTCTTCTACAGGGACCAACTCCTGTCCGAGGCGCAGACGTGCGCTCGCATCCACACCAGCGTGGCCGAGGATCCCGGGGAAGCGCCGAGAGCTCTTCCTGCCGGTGGCGCGGTAGTCCTGCGGGATCTGCCTAAGCGTTTCTCCGACGGACGCGAGTTCACGTACACGCTACCCTATGCCCCCGAGACCGACTACCGGGGCGTCGTCCTGGAGAAGGGCTCCAAGCAGACTCTCACGGCGGGATTGAGTGGCTTCGCGGCGGTGTACGTGGCCGCCTCAAACCCGTGGCCCAAGCTCCAAGTCAAGTGGGGCGAGTACTCGGCGACGATCCCGGCGACCCAGGGAGATTGGCAGCCAAGGAGCGGCACGCAGGAGCTGTTCTGCGGCTTCGGCGATTTCGCCAAGGGCCCCCTCACCATCGAGGCAGTGGGCGCTGACTGCAAGGTCTTCCATGTGCGCGTCGTTGGCCTCAGCGGGGATGAAGCAGCGCTGGCCCGGTACGAGAGTGACCCGGAGCACAACCGCCGGGTCATCTACAACAATGACGGGTTCAGCGAGTTATGGGGCGTCAAGGACTGGGATAGGGCTCGCCTGCTGAAGTTGGTCGAGCGCTACCAGGGCACGGACACGGAGATCTTCGAGATGGCGGCATGGGTGTCGGGAGCCGTCAGCTTCCCCAGCAAGTACGCGACCTTCTGGAAGCCGGACGACCCGATGCTCCAGCTGGTCCAGCGCGGCCGGGAACTGGGCATTCCCGTCTGGGGCTCCCTGCGCATGAGCGCGTACTACGGCATCCGGGAGCACCAAACCGTCCAGCCCTTCAACGGGAAGCTGTGGCATGAGCGCCCGGAGATGCGCCAACGCACGAAGAGCGGGACCTCGGCCACGCAGATGAGCTATGCGTGGAAGGAAGTGCAGCAGGAGCGCATCGGGGTGCTGGGTGAGATGGCCGAGATGGGCTGCGAGGGTGTGATGATGGACTTCTGCCGGTACCCGTACATCCTGGGATACGACGAGCCACTGGTGGAAGGGTTCAAAGCCAAGTACGGCGTGAGCCCCCTCGACCTGCCCGACGACGACGAGCGGTGGATCAGTTACCGGTGCGAGTTCATGAATGACTTCTTCCGCGCAGTGCGGGCGAGGATCGACGAAGTCGCCCAGCAGCAAGGGCGCAAGATCCGCATCTCGGTGCGGGTGCCCGCGAGTGGCTACCGATCCTACGGTTTCGACCCCGAGACGTGGGCGAGAGAGAAGCTGATGGACATTTTCATCCCGCATTTCCCCGGGCTTGAGAAGGACTTCGACGTGCGCCCGTGGGTGGAGATGACGAAGGGAACCGGGATTCTGGTGTATCCCGGCATGACGCCGACCAAGACGATGACCTCGACGACGGAGTTGACGGACGCTCAGGTGAAGGCCGGTGTGAAGCCGGGACGTGTGACCAGCATGAGCAAGAACGACTACCGTCGGAAGGCATGGCGCCGGTACCGTAAGGGAGCGGACGGTGTGTTCCTGTTCAACACGTGGCGGATTGGGAATACGCGGAATCTGCTCGGCGACAAGCGGGCGCTTGAGCAGTGGTCGCGCTTCGAAGACCCAATGAATTTGCCCCGCGGGAGCGTTGCGGAGCAGTAGCCCAACTGCGGGAGCTATAGAGAGGTCCGGGGCGCGCTATGCTCCGGGCCTCTCTGGTTCCTGCAACCGCGGGGCCCAGCCGATTGTGCGGCATCGGCGCCCCACGGCTACCATTTGTCGGCGCGGTGAATCCCGATGGTGTCTAGCTGCGGGGTAGCGAGACCGGTACCCGGTCTCTATGACCGGGGCCCCGCAGAGCCGTTCGAACGAACACCATACGCGAATCCGTGGGGCCCCGTCACACACATCGTGACACCCCACGGCCATGAATCGTGGGGCCCATCCGCGGGGTCCCGGCGATTGTATGATATCGGCACGCCACGGCTAGATCACTTGCCTGGCTACTCCGCGCCCTCCAGACTATCCTGCGCCAGGTCTGATTCTGACAGGTCCTCGGCGCGCGGCCGCGGCTTCGACGGCAAGACGACCGCGACCAGAGCAGTGGCAGCAGCAAGAATGGCGAGCGCCACCCAGAAGCTCGTCCGGAGGCCACAGGTGTCCGATATCCACCCATAGAAGACAGGCGCGAGGCCGACGACCGAGGATATCAGCATCAGGAACGCGATATTCCGGCGCATGTGGGACTTGGGCGAACACGCCAGCGGGTAGTTGATATAGTAGACCCCGAACAATTCTCCCGCCCCGTTGATGCCGAAAGCGAGCATGAACCAGTAGCCGGGGACCATGAGCACCCACAGGACGCCCGCTATCTGCAGGCCGACAGTGACCAGCAAAGGTACCTTTGGGTTGGTGCGGGTCAGAAGCCAACCGAGGAAGAAGCCGGCGAGCATCTTGAAGCTGAAGCGCAAGGCGAGCTGGTACCCGGTCAGTGTTTCGGGGTCCACCCCCACGGCTTCCTCGGTGAAGATGCTCATATTGTTCTGGACCATATTGCCCCAGTAGACGAGCAGGTAGGCCACGCAGGCGATGAGCAACACGCGGTAGCCGATGACCTGCCTGAAGCCGCCGAGCACCGACACGGAGAAGGGCTCGCGCTCCACATCCTGCGCGGGCAGCGGGATCTTGTACATCCGCGCGAGGACCGCCCCGAGAGCCATGATCGGGGCGCTGGCCCCGAACAGCAGGGCGTAGTTGTACGGGTAGTCAATCATCCCCAACGCTTCCGGCCGCCAGCCGAGGATATCCCCTTCGAGGATGAACTGCGCGCCGAGAGAGCCGATGACCGCGAAGCCGGGGCCCCAACCGAAAGCCCAGGCAAGGGCCTTACCGCGACGCTTCTCGGACACGCCGCGTCCGAGGGCTTCCCAATTGAACGTGGATGCGGTGCCGTTCGCGCAGCCCAGGATGCCCGCGTGGGCGACCATCGCCGCGATGATGACCTGAGCGGGTGCCTGAGCGATCAGCACCGTCGCCACCACAAGGCCCATCACGGCCGTCACCGCATAGGCGATGCTGATGGTGCGCTTGAGGAACCGCGCCTGTGGCACCAGCCAGGCAATGAACACGGGGAACCAAGCCATCGCCAGGTACACGGTGCTGGGCAGGTTGGCGATGGTGTCCGATTGCTCCAAACGCTTGCACAACGCCGCCTGGACGAACCCCACGTAGAGCACGGGAGCCGCCAGATAGATCAGGGAGATCAGCGACGCGTAGATGCGAGCATTGCGGTCTTGGAGTGCAGGATCGAGATGCACCTCGACCGCCGCCTCGCTCTCAGGCAACGGCTCGGACTCGGCTGTCTGTTCCTCGTCATTCACGGGCTGAAGGTCGTCACCAGTGGGGTTTTCCGGGGCCATATCCAGTCTCCCTGGTGGGGGATTGGGCACGCGAGTAACACCGCGCAATTCGTCGCGAGGAGGGCTTCCACCTCTGCCCTATCTCACGGAAGGACCGGGCGCTTAGCATAGGCCGGGACCGGGTCGGCGTCGAGGGGAAGCCCGGCGGCCACATGGCCCAGTTCCAGCACCAGGCGGTCCACGGTCGTGGCAGGGTTCTTGAGGGGCTTGTCACGCGCGCGTATGTGGTATTCCCGCAGTCTTCTGGAGTTCAGGATCGCCTGGGCCCGGCGCTCGAGGAGTATGTCATACAGGTCGGCGGACTTCTCGTAGTCGTCGATGTGGACGCGGAGCCTCGCCGCGGCCTCGCGAGGGGTCAATTCGGCGCTTGAGTACTTGAAGTGGAGCAGGAACCAGACCTCGAAACAGGGGTTGGACAGGGCGACCTTGAAGCCGAGGGAAGCGGCCTTCGCCAGCACGTCATGGATGTTCTCGTGGTTGTCGCGGTCGAAGACGCACCACACGCGATCGTAGGGATTCGTTTCGAGGCCCAGGCGCTCCGCCTCCCGGGCCGCGTTGCGAGCGGCATAGTCGACCAGATTGCCCGGATGGGAGCCCGATGGGTCGCCGTGGATCTCCACCTCGGTGGCGGTCAGACGCTTGTGCCGACAGAGGGCGTCGAAGTAACGGGGCTCGGTCTCTCGCCCCTCGCAGACGATCAGAATCCGGGCCCTCGGTGGCCCGATGCTCTCGGGACGCTTGGCCTGGCTCCAGTTGAGCGTTTCGTCTTGCTCTTCGGTCACTTCGGGGTACCTCACATGGCGCGAGTTCAGACGCAGAGACGCAGCTCTCGACAGCCGATTGTACATGGCTTTCCCCCGAGGGTCCAACCGACCGAGAGGCACAGGGCGGCGGGGCATGTCCGGAAGGGCCAGGACTGGGGCTTGACGTGAGTGGTGTCTGTTCGTATGATTAGGATATGCTAATATCTAAGCGGAAGAGAGCGCGATGAGTGATATCTCGAGTGAAGACCGTGAGTTGGCGGCTGCGTTCAAGGCCCTGGGGCATCCCGTGCGGATCGCCCTCGTCCGGCGCATTCTGAGCGGCAACCCCTGCGTGTCGGAGTTGCACGAGTGCGTTGGGCAGAGCCAGCCGAGTATCTCGCAACACCTGGGGGTCTTGCGAGACCGGGGCCTGATCGTGCCGGAGCGGGATGGGAACCGCACGTGTTACCGCCCGAGCGATGAGAGGCTTGGGGAACTGCTGAAGATCGCCGAAGACATAATGGCTTCCTGACAGGACGCAGGCCGCCCTTGGCGGCTGTCCAATAACTGCAAGAGGTGTTGAGTATGCCCGTCTACGAATTCAAGTGTCCAGAATGCAAGGCGCAGTTCGAGCGGCTAGTCAGTTTCTCGGACCGCCGCAAGCCCGCCGAGTGCCCCGAGTGCGGAGCGATCAAGGCAGAGCGCCAGATCTCGGCTTTCACCGTGGGGGCGCAGCGTTCGTCCAGCTCCTGCTCGACCTCGTCGGGCGGCGGATGACAGCTCTAGAGCGCGTCGCGGGCCGCGACGCGAAACAAGGCTCAGCAGAGGCCCGGCCATCATGGCCGGGCCTCTTGATTCCCAGCCCAACGCCCAGAGCACACGGCGTTGGGCTTTTTCGTGCGCTGGATCAGACTGTCGGAGGTGATGCAACGCAGTTCGGCCAAATAGACCGGGGACTGTCGACACAGATGTGGCTTCGGCTGGAGGCCCCCGATGGCAACACTGCTGGGCGTCGAGAAGGTGCACGGGGATGGGTACCACAACGCGTTCACGGACCTGCTCAAGTGGCAGGGACACTACTACCTGTCCTTCCGCGTGAGTGAGCACCACGGGATTGATCCGCCGGGGGACCTCGTGGTGATGAGATCGGTGGATTCGAGAGAATGGGAGCTGTGCGCCCGCATCAGCACCGGGGGCGATGACCGCGACCCGAAGCTCATCGATGCAGGCGACCGGCTGGGGATGGTATTCGGCACCTGGTGCCCGCGGTGGAGCGACGGGAGTCTGGCGAGCGCCGCCGAGGACCTGATCTCGCATACTGTCACCTCCCGGGATGGACTGTGCTGGTCGTCGCCGAGGCAGGTCTATGGCGTGGATTACTGGCTCTGGCGGGTCCTGCCGGTGGATGGTGAGTTCCTGTGTGCAGCGTACCACATTCCACGGCGCGAAGACCGGCAGATGCGCACGGTGCACCTGCTGCGAAGCGAGGACCTGGTGGACTGGCGACTGATCGGAGGCATGCGGGAAGGCGGAGGCTCAGGCGAGCCGGTCCTGTATCAACCCGAGCCTGGAAGGCTGAACTGCGTCATCCGCACGCTGGAGCCGAACAACCACTCGTGGCTGGGGCGCAGCGAAGCACCATACACGGAGTGGGAGTGGGTCGACCTGGGCGTGATGATCCACGCGCCGGTGGTGCTAAGCGTGGACGGAACGTGGATCTGCGCCGGACGGTCGCAGGTCTGTGACCTGCCCGAGGGCACGGTGGAGCCGGACTCGGGGGCGCACACGTCGGTCTGGGCGATTGAGGGCGACCGGGCCGAGCATCTGCTGACGGTTCCCAGCGCCGGCGATTGCTCGTACTGCGGACTGGCCTTCGGCCCGGACCGCGAGATCATGATGAGCTACTACTCCCAACATGAACGCCGGCCGCTGCCGGAGGGCCAGCCGACGCCCGCAGATATCTTCCTGGCGAGATTTGTACTGTAGGTCGCACGCCGGGCGCGTTCGGCGCGCGATGCTCTTCAATGGACGAAAGGATGACTGACGATGCCGAGACAAACTCCGGAGCCGCTGAGCGCGCAGATGGCGAAGGGCCCCGTGCTGGGGACCATCAACCTGGTCCCGAACCCCCTGATCGTGGAGCAGCTCTGCGCGGTTCCGCTCGATTTCGTGTGGATGGACATGGAGCACGGGCCCCTGACGATTCATGACCTGAGCAGCGCGGTGAACGTCTGCCTGGGCTCGGGTATCTGCCCCCTGGTGCGGGTGCCATGCGTGGAGGATTGGCCGGTGAAGTGGGTGCTTGACCAGGGAGTGCGAGGGGTCATCTTCCCCTTCGTGAACAGCGTCCAGGAAGCGCGCCACGCGATCTCTTCCTGCCGTTACCCACCGGTGGGTCACCGAGGGTACTTCCCCGACGTCGCAGCAACTCGCTGGGGGACGGATAACGACACGTACGTGAAGCGCGCGAACGAGGAGATCTGCGTGATCCTGCAGATGGAGCACGACGATGCCGTGCAGCAGGTGGAGCAGATTGCGGCGCTGGACGGCTGGGACATGCTCTTCGTGGGACCGATGGACCTGTCCAGCAGCTACGGGAAGCTGGGGCAACTGGATGACCCGACGGTCTCCGGGGCCATTGACCGGATCCTGAAGGCGGCCCACGACGCCGGTGGGTACGCGGGGATTCTCGCGGTGACGCCGGAAGACGTGAAGCGCAGAATCGACCAGGGCTTCGACTTCGTATGTCTGATGCCGGACATTGGGATCATCGCCAAGGCGATCCGGGACTACTGGGGCGAGGTCGCCAAGGCGACGGGCAGGTAGTAGAGCTGTCTCGAGGAACGCGACACTAGCCGTGGGGTGCCGATGTCGCACAATCGGCTGGGCCCCACGGGTGCGGTTGGCATGGCACAACGGCCCTGCGGGGCCCCGGTCACTCTACGGCGTGACCACCCCACAGCTAGATAGGAACTCTGACGAGGTCGCGGCTGCGACAGGCAGGCAGTAGAGCGGCAGAGAATTCGAGGGAGGCAGGGAAATGGCTGCGACGACGCTGGTGGCGTGCCTGATGGTCATGTTCGCGGGCGGGATGCCGGACACACCTGTGGTACTCACGGACGTAACGCCACAGGAAGCTGAGCAATGGGGCCGGTGGTTGTGTCCGCTGCCCCAGGAGATCGAGATCACGGGCAGGATGACGGTGCCGGTGAAGGGTCTTCGCGTGGGGATCAGCGAAGAGGCGACGCCACTTGAGCGCGCAAGCGTGGAGAACCTGGCCTCTTTCATTGCCGAGAAGACGGGGGCCGAGGTCCCTGTCGTGGAAGGCGATCCGCAAGGCCCCGAGCGAGTGATCGTGGGCTTCTGGCGGTCCCCCTCAATGCCCGTGAGTCCAGTGAATGCCGACCAGGCCTACCAGATGCAGCTCGTCGACGACTTCAAGGATCGGGGCCCGGCCCTCATGTGCTCAGGCACCGAAGCCGGTCTCGACTACGCCCTGAAGACGCTGAAGCAACTCATCGGGGCCACGGTGAAAGGAGAAGGGGACGAGGCGACCTTCGACCTGCCTCAGTGTACTGTGCGCGACTGGCCGGACATGGAGGAGCGCGGACAGTGGGGCGGCAGTTGCATGGAGGATATGCCGGTGCTGTCGGACCTGAAGTTCAACTTGATAGAGCGCCACGCCACAGTGAAGGTGAGCAAGGACAAGTCCACGACCGCCACAGTGGACCCGGAGTGGATCAAGCAGGCGAATTTGCGGGGCGTTCGCGTCGTGCCGATCATCCACCATCTGGAGCAGTTGGCGCGCTCGGGCCTGTTCGATGCCTACCCGAACCTGCGGGCGACCGGCGTGCCCAACAGCATCTGTTTCGCGCAGCCTGAGATCGTGGATGTGGTGGCGGAATGGCTGACGCAGCTTGGCCGGACGCCTGGCGTCTCCGAGGTCATGATCTGGCTCTCCGAGGAGGGCAAGGG
>JALGSS010000203.1 GCA_029821745.1 Candidatus Zipacnadia bacterium | reverse complement strand
GCGCGACAATGTGTACCGGGGCGACTATGACATCCAGATGTTCGATGACGGGATCGTCGAGGAGTATGGTCTCGCCGACATGCGCCTGGGAGACATCGTAGCGCTCATCGACGCTGATAATACGTACGGGCGGACCTACAAGACGGGCGCGGTGACGGTGGGGATCATCGTCCACGGGCGCTGCGTGACCGCCGGACATGGGCCTGGCGTCACGTGTTTGATGACCTCGGCGAGCGGGGCGATTGAGCCCATAGAGGACGCATCGGCGAACATCGCGACGATCCTCGGTTTGCGGGAGTTGTAGGCGTGGGTCCTGAAGGTGGCAGCGGCATGCTCAATGCCAGGACGTTGCCTATTCCGTCCGTAGCCTGCGGCCGTTGTCTTGTCGTGAGGGACCACGTCAACACCCCGCAGGCTGAAGACCTGCGGCTACGACGGCAGACGACAACGGCACCGGTTCATGAATGCTGGCCGGTGCAGGCCGACGAGCACCACAGGCAGGTTCTGTGGTTCTCGAACACAGATGAACGTGTGGCACACGGCCGGCCTCATCGGCGGCGTGCTGGATAGGCCATTGACCCACACTGGTTCCAGTTTGTGGGGACCAGTGCCGCCCCTCGATATGAGGTTCTCACGGTCACATCAGCGGGTGCCATTGGTCCCGCGTCGCGGGACCAGTGTGTCTTGGGATGAGGTGCTCGGCCGGATACTTCGGGCCAAGGCCCTCGTAATCCGGCCGCCTGACGGCACAGAACAACGGCCGCAGGCTGAAGACCTGCGGCTACAACGACCACGAGCGCGCAAGCTGAAGACCCGCGGCTACAACGGCCACGAGCGCGCAAGCTGAAGACCCGCGGCTACGACGGCCACGAGGCTACGCGCGCACGCTGAAGCCGGCGACTGCGAACGACGCAGCACCCCGCAGGCTGAAGTCCGTGGGGAGCCGAGCATCCGACGACAGATTGACACCAGGGAGAAACCCATGTCACTGAAGGCCGGGTTTGCATCGACCAGTATCACGCCGCCACTAGCGTACGAAATCCCGGGCGGGTTCTTCAAGAACCTCGCGACGGGCGTGCATGACCCATTGTTCGCGCGGGCAGCGTGGCTGGATGACGGCGAGCAGGCCATCGCGGTTTGCTCGGCCGATTGCGTGTTCTTGGAGGCCCCATGTGTTGAGCGCGCCCGGTTGCGGGTTGCCGAATGGACAGGGCGCGACGATGTAGCCGTGTTGATGGTCGCGACCCACACTCACAGCGGCGGCCCGACCGGGGACGTGCTGAGCTCGGAAGCGAAGCCGGAGTATGTCGAATGGGTGGCCGACCAAGCGGCGACGGCGGTGGTTCTCGCCTCGCGGGCCGCGGAAACCGCGACACTGAAGTGGGGTATTGGTGAGGCGCCGGGCGTGGCCTTCAACCGGCGATTCCGGATGCGCGATGGGTCAACGAAGACCAATCCCGGTTACGAGAACGCGGACATCGTGGAGTGCCTGGGGCCGGATGATCCGCGAGTCGGCGTGGTCGCGGCGTATGACGACGCGGGCTCGATGTTGGGGAGTCTAGTGGATTTCACCTGCCACTCCACCTTCATGGGCGGCTCGGAGTACTCCGGGGACTACGCGACGTGGATTGAGCGAGCGATGCGGGCACCGACGGTGTTCCTCCCGGGGGCGATTGGCGACGTCAACCAGTGCGACTTCGTGAATGGCCGCCGCGAGGAGGCCTCCGGCGAAGCCGCCGCGCGGCGAGGGGGACAGCGGATCGCCGACGCGGCCCTCGAAGCTCTTGCCGGCGCGCCTGCATGCGAGGCCCCGACCCTCAGGGCAGTGTCGCACATGGTCCCGCTGCCGGTGCGTGGCCCCAGCGCTGAGCAGGTCGCCCACGCGAAGTCCGTGTGGGATGCCGAGGGCGACATGAGCATCGAGAAGGTCTATGCCCGGGAGCATATCCTCCTGGCTGACATGGTGGCGGATACCGACGCGATGGACTGTGAGCTGCAGGCGCTGCGAATCGGTGAGATGCGGATCGGGGCGGCGTCGGTGCAGCCCTTCTGTGAGCTCGGGCTGCAGGTAAAAGAAGGGATGATGCCCGCCATGTTCGCGGGTTTGGCGAACGGGCATCTGGGATATGTCGGCCCGCGCCACGCCTATGATGAGAGCGGCTACGAACTCGAACTCAAGCGCACGAGCAAGCTGGCGCCCGGGTCCGGAGAGACGATCGTCGAGAAGCTCAGGGAGCTGATCGCACGGGTCTGAGCGGCGAATGCTCCGTTCGCGAAGCTGATTCCGGCGCTGCGCCACCGCAGCGCCGATTGGGTGACCAACAGAGATGACGATACGCAAGGCGAACCCGGCCGACATGGGACGCGTTCAGCAGATCGTGGAGGAGATCTGGGCGATCGGCTCCGATTTCTCACTGGAGGAGAAGTACGGGTCTATCGGCGACGAGGCATGGGACCGCTGGCTGGTCCCGAAGGTCATGAGCCGCCTGTGGGATGAGATCGACCACCTGTATGTGACAGAGGTCGATGGCGAGATCGGCGGGTTCGTGAGTTTCATGATCAGCTCGGCGCGGAGGGTGGGGACGATCCACTACAACGGGGTTGCGAAGGACTTCCGCGGCAAGGGGATCGGGACACAGCAGGTCCAGTTCGCGGTGGGCAAGTTCAGGGAAGCAGGGATGGAAGTGGCGGCAGTGGGCACCGGGCTGAACGAGGGGCATGCAGCCGCGCGGGCCGTGTACGAGAAGGCCGGTTTCGAGCCCTTGATCGACTACCGGATGTACTCGATGAAGCTCGATTGACGGAGGGCTACAAGTCCATCGACATGAGGGCCGCCGAGGCGGGGAAATGCTCCTCACACACGGCGTAGACCTCGGCCGCGTGGCGTTTGAGCGTCCTGACCGTGTCCTCGACGTTCGTGCCCGCCGTGTGCAGGTCCACCAGTTGCGGGTACTCCAGCAGCAGGTCCAGCTCCGTCTTCGTCATGAATGTCGCGGCCTGAGTGAGCAGGTCGATGAGGTTGCCGTAGGCCTCCGTGCCCCGGTACTGCTCGGGCGTCGCGAGCACATCGACCATGCAGGCCTCATCCGGCAGCCCGGCGGACAGCAGGGACAGGCGGCGCAGGATGCACGGCACGCAGCCACCGCACGGGCGGTTGTGGCGCCCCGCGGCCCAGCAGGAGACGGAAGCGCCGATCTCCTGGGGCGTCAGCGAGGGCTTGAGGCAGGTCCGGAGAACCTCACCCTTCGTCTGTTGGATGAAGGGATTCTCGACGGTGCACGGGATCCCCGCGCGCTCCAGGATGTCGCCGAAGATGCTTAAGGCCATCGGGTGGGTGCTGCGCGTGGACAGGCTGCCGACGCGAGCCGGCGTCAGCGGGAGAGCAGCGGTCAGGATTCCGTTCTCGCACAGGTATACCTCGCTGACGCCCACGGCCTGAGCCGCAACCGCACCGAGAGTAGTGAACAAGAACGAGCGGGCGCGGCGCGACTTTTCGCGCAGTTGCGGGGCCGGGAAGGGCAGCGCCTGGGAACTGTGCTGAGACGGCGATACGCGGATGCCGACGGCCGTGAACTGCCCGGGCCAGTGGTTCGAGAGAATGGCGAGAATGCGTCTCTGCACGGCTTCCACCGTGGGATTGCCCGATTGGTGGCTGACGAACAGCGGGCGGCGACCGGTGCGCAGGAGCATGACGGCGCCGGCAAGGGAATCGAGCCCTCCTGAGAGCAGGCACACGCAGTCCACGTCGGGTGGCGTGGTCGGTTCCTGGGGTGGGCAGGGCGGCGCGGGGCGGCCCTGAGGCAAGTCGAGTTCAATGCGGTCACGGGTGAGCACGTAGAGGAGGTGGCACAGGTCCTGACGGGAGGCGTGCCAGAGGTCGGGCTCCCGGACGGGCACGGAGATGCGAATATCGCGGACCCATTCCTCGTGAGAACCGCGCACGGTCGCGACATCCGCGAGGTAGACCGCGGTAGCGATGTCGAGCAGGTCCACAATGACTGGCGACAACAGATGCGTCGAGATCGCCCTGAGCGGGCTGATCTCGCACACTGAGTTCCGCCTGTCGGCGGTCCAGTCCAGTGGGACAACGCCTTCGGCGCCGTCTGTCGATTCCCACACGGCCCCTCGCGGGCTGCCGTGCGTCACTGCGAAACGCGAGACCAAACAACTGCCCCCCGGCGCGGCGCTCGGCGAAGAATCGCGGCTTCTCCGCTACTCCTGGCCCCCATGCGCGATAGACACGCGCGAACGCCCTTTGGCGTGGCACCCGGCCACGCTCAGTCAAGTAGAGTGACGAGCTCGGCTATGATCATGAGCTCTTCCGCTGCGTCGGTGTCGACCTCGATGACGTCATAGTCGGGGTTCTCCGGCACCAGGCGGATGCTCAGATGCTGCCAACTGTCTTCGGTTACTTGCTTGGTGCTCTCGTAGCGCTTGACCGTATAGCTGCCCCCGGTGTCGGGGTCGGTGTAGCCATGCTTCTGCGCCAGCACGATCTTCCCCTGCCTGGAGCCGATCACCGGTGCGCGGAACACTGCGTAACTGCCGTCAGGGACGGTCGGCTCCATGGACTGCCCCACGACTTGTGCGACGAATAGGCCGTCGGCGGCTTTCAGCCTCGTCGGGATCTCGACGTAGCCTAGCTGATCGACATCTTCGCCGAGACCGAAGTATCCGGCTGCGGCCTGCAACGAGAACACGGGCAAGTATCGTCTCTCAGGCGTCAGGTCGTCCTCGTCCAGCAGGGCGAGGCCGTGGGCTGTCCCTGAGGCGTCCTCGTCGTCGGACGCTGCCGTCGCGCGCGGCGCGGCGGCGCGGTGAGAGCTGCGCGCGTGCTGAGACGGAGCGGTGGCGATGGCGCACAGGCCACCGTCGATGGCCTCCGCAAGAACGCCTTGCACTAGACGAAGACGTTCAGTCTCGTCCCACGCACTGATCGCGCTGTGCAGTTTTCCCTCATGATCGGCAAACGCCAGAGAAACTGAAATCTTTTTGCAGTGTGTGGCAACATTGTGGGTCAGACGCTGCGCGTGCCCGACGGTTGGGTAGCTGCCGGTGCCCACGAACTCGCCGATGTCTCTGGCGACGAAGTACTGGAAGCAGCGGTCGATGTCGTCGCCGATGAACAGGCGTGCGAGATCATGCAGGCGGCCACCCATGTACGCGGCGGCGCGAGCGACTGCGCCTGGAGGAGCGGCTGCCGGTGAGGCATCAGGCGCTCCGAAGGCTTCGAGCGCGGACAAGCCGAGGGCGTCCAGTGCGATGTCGGTGAAGCGGGACGCGTGCGACCCGAGAGCGACTCGGCGTTCGGCCTCGCGCCTCAAGGAGGCGACAATGTCGAGAGCGCTCGCGTTCGGGGACCACGCTGGGGAAGCGGGAATGCCGGCGGCAGACCCCGCGCCGGAGACGAGAGTGTCCAGGCACACGGTGGGGCCAAGGCCGGCCATGGCGGTCCGAGTCTCAGAACTCAAGGCGTTGCAGATCCGGCGGGATATCTCCGCCGGATCACGAATGCCGTCCTGGTATGCTTCCCGCACACGGCGCCATTCCGCAGTGGCGGGAGATTGCTGGGAGGTGGAGGTGCCCATCAGAGCTGGGACCGTCCCCGACTGGTATCCATAGCGATGATTAGAAATCCTCTTCATGGTATTGTACCCAACTTCTCAACGGAATGACAAGAAGAGCGACGCGAAACATCAAGGGTGGCTAGTTCTATCCGGGCGCTGGTACGCTCTGCCGTGGTTGTCCCGGACTGACTTGGGCACCCGGTTAATATCGGCAGACAAGGCGTCCGGCAGGGAACGGTACTGTAACAAAGCCGGGCTCGGCCAGACCTGGGTTCTGAGGAAGATTATTGCCGCGAGAGAAGGAGTAAGGCCGCGGTGTGTCGAACACTAGAATAAGGTTTGGACCGCTTCGCTCCCGATCGCCAAGCGTGGACATCTGCTGCGACAGAGAGGAGCCACTATGGACGAAAGAGTTCGTGAATTCGTCCGTGACGTGGCGAAGACGATGGTGGGGCTGGATGTGGCGCTGTTCTACCAATCCAACCCGAGCACCTTCGACACGTCCTCTGGGATCGCTCTCCGCACTCACCGAGGCGTGGGTGAAATCAAGCCTGCCCTGGAGCGCCTTGCCTCGGCCGGAGTGTTGGAGGTGCATGTTCGCGCGGATGGCAGGTACTCGTGCTACGCGCTGGCACGCGACACCGACGTGTGGAACTTGCTGTGCATGGTCAGTGAGGCCTACCACGAGAAGCCCGACATTCGGAAGAAGATCCTGATGATGCTCGTGGAGCAACAGAAGAGGGAGCGAGAGGCGGAAGCGTTGGAAGACGAGACAATTGGCGAGGAGCCTAGAGTTTGATGCGGGAAGCGATACCAACCGGGGTCCTCGGGCTCGACGAGTTGCTGGCCGGCGGCTTCCGCGCAGGGAGCTGCAACCTCTTGGAAGGTGTTCCCGGCACGGGGAAGACGACTGTCGGGATCCAGTTTGTCCACGCGGGGGCGCTGGCCGGGCTTCCGGGCATCATCGTCACCTTCGAGGAGTTCCCCCAGGAGCTTCAGCAAGACACCCTCAATTTCGGCTGGGATCTCCAGAAGCTGCAGGCCGACAATCGCCTGCGCATCATCTGCACGTCCCCTCAAGTCTTCATGGACCAGTTGCAGGACGTCGGTGGGCTGATTGACCTCGCGGTCGAAGAGATCGGCGCGAAGCTGCTGGTCATGGACAGCGTGTCGCACTTCGCCCAACTCGGCCTGGAACAGGGCGAACTGCGGGCGGCGGTCTACAGCATGATGAACGGCCTGCGCCGAGCCGGACTCACGTCGGTCATCACCAAGGAATTGGAGAGCGTCGACCCGTCACTGGTCCCCTTCGAGGAGTACCTGGCGGACAGCGTTATCAGGCTGCGCTATGACATGACGAGCCGGGCACAGCGCCGCCGCTTTGTCGAAGTGCTCAAGTCGCGCGGAGCGCCTCACGTGCCGGGGACGCATATGCTGGAGCTGTCCAGCGATGGCGCCAGGGCCTACCCCAGGCACCAGCCGTCCGAGCGCACGGGGTCGACCTGGCAGCGAGGACTATGCCGCAGCCCGATCGGGGTGCCGGGCCTCGACGATATGCTCGGCGGGGGGATCATCTGCGGGTTCGCGTGCCTGGTCGCCGGGAGCGCCGGCGTCGGGAAGACGACCGTGGGCTTGCAGTTCATCTGTGAGGGCGCTGCATCGGGCGAACGGGGGCTGTACCTGAGTCTCGAGGAATCCACTGTGAAGCTGAGCGAGATCGCGGCAGGCTACGGCCTTCCGCTGCGCCAGTACCAGGACGAGGGCAAGGTTGACCTCCTCTACCGCTCGCCACTCAGTGTCCGCCCGGAGAAGCTCCTGTATGAGATCACCCGCATCATCGACGAGCATGACATCAAGCGCGTGGTCATCGACAGCCTCACCGACCTTGAGATGGCCGGCGAGGATGGCGAGGGAATCCGCGAACTCGTCTACTCCATCGTGGATGTGCTCGAAGACCGCGGCGTGACCAGCATCCTGATCGCCGAGGTGCCGGAAGTCTTCGGCCAGACGCAGATCACCGGCGAGCATCTGTCGATCATCCTCGATTGCATCATCCTGCTGAAGTACGTGGAGATGGAGAGCGAGATCCAGCGCGCCGTCTCGATCCTGAAGATGCGCGGGAGCGACCACGATAAGGGAATCCGCCGGTTCAGGATCAGCAACCGTGGCGTGACGGTGCACGGGCGCTTCGAGGGCACCGAGGGGCTGATGGCGGGCACGCCACGTGCGGTGCCCATCGAGCTCGCGGTGCGCAGTTTCTCGGAGTTCGACGAGAAACACAACGAGGAACTGCTGGACCGGTTCGCGCAGTTGCAGCCCCGGGTGAAGCCGGTTCCGTTGAGCATCCCCTACAACCCTGACGAGGCGCGGGATGTGGTCCTGCAGGCCATCGCCGCCCGGCAGACAAGCCTGAGCGTGTTGCCGCTTTGCATGTACTGGATGCCGGACGTGATCCAGCCCGACAAGTTGATCGGCCTGAACGATGTGTTCCCCCCGAGCGACTGGTCCGAGCACCTGGACGGCCTCGTGGAGCCTGCGCTTGTGGATGGCGAGGTACACGCTGTGCCCGCGATCGCGTTGTGCGGCGTGCTGCTGTACCGCAAGGATCTGCTGGAGGAGCACGGTTTCGACGCCCCCGCGCGAACGTGGGACGAGCTCGTCGAGCAGGCGCAGACGATCTGCCGCGCCCCCGGCAATGAGGACCTCATCGGCTTCGAGTTCCCTGCGTACACGTATGAGGGGCTGAGCTCCTCCTTCCTCGTGAACCTGTGGAGCAACGGGGGCCAGGTGTTCAACGGCGACACAGGGGAGATCGCCATCGGCAGCGACAATGCGCTCCAGGCGATCCAGTTCATGCGAGACCTGCTGCACCAGCATGGGATCGTGCCCGCGGACATCACCTCGCCGCGGATGGGTGTTGAGCCCCAGGAAGACTTCCTGGCGGGCCGGACGGTGTTCCTGTGGATGCTGCCCAGCGTCATGCAGCCCGCGATGCAGACGGATTCGCCGGTCAGGGGCAAGGTGGGCATCGCTCCGCCACCGGTGGGGCCGATGGGGACCGAGGGCTACACGTTCCTGGGCGGCTGGCACTACGCGGTGCCGCGCGGAGCCGTCGCGCCATCGACCGCCAGAGACTTCATCCGCTTCATGACCAGCGCTGATATCCAGAAGGAGCGGGCCCTGCGCGGCGGGCCGCTGCCCACCCTCAAGGACCTCTACGACGACCAGGAGATCCTGGCCTTCCACCCGCATTATCGGGATCTGAAGAAGATCCTCATGAATGCTCGGCGACGCGAGCAGATCCCGAACTACGCTCAAGTCAGCAAGACCATCCAGCATCACCTGTACCCGGTGCTGCAGGGGCAGATTGAGCCCGAGGTGGCGCTCGAGAGCCTGGTGAGTGAGACTGAGAGAATCATCAAGGGCACGGATTCACCCGTCTGATCGGTTCCGCGCATCGACCTCGGTTGTGCTGAAGAAACTCGTTTATCTGGCTGCGGGCTATGCCAAGCGCATCCGTGGGGCCCCGCCGATTGTGCGACATCGGCACCCCACGGCTAGATCGCGGTCCTCAACACAATCCTTGCAGCGCCCGGCGAACTGCCGGGCGCTTCGTACTATGGTCTGGCGGCAAAGGGACATCCCTGGCGCGGGGCGAACTCGCCCGTCGAGACTGCACCCATGAGGAGACGAAGCCATGGCCGAAGGCGACTGCGTCGCTTCAGTGACGCACACCTGTGATGTGCTTGTGATCGGGGCAGGCGTGTCGGGGTACTGTGCCGCGATCCAGGCCGGCCGGTCCGGCTGCGACACGATCCTGCTGGAAAAAGACGCGGTGCTTGGCGGCAATTCGGGCCCCGACCTCGGCGTGGGTATCACCGGCGCGGAGCGATATCATCCCTACGCCGTCGAGACGGGGATCATCCAACAGTTGCGAGAGGAAGCGTGCTGGATCGACGCGTACACGCACACCGCCCGGGGCTCAATGGGCTACCACATTTCGCGCCGGTATGAAGCCGTAGTGCAGTCGGCTCTGGAGCGGGCCGGAGTGAGGGTACTCAAGCGTCACTATGCCCGCCGGCCGATCACGGAC
>JALGSS010000006.1 GCA_029821745.1 Candidatus Zipacnadia bacterium | reverse complement strand
CTCTCGATGACCTTCAGCTCGAAGTCCCGCGAATCGCCGCCGGCTAGACTGGCTTTCAGCGTGTAGTCGCCGACCGGCAGATCGCTTCCCGACAGGTTGACCACGATATCGTTGGTCCCGCGCGTCACATCGCGGGCCACGGTGGTCAGCGTTTGCCCGTCCTGCTCAAGTGAAACGGTCGCCTTCACGTGCTCGCCCTCCGCGATTCCCGAGAGCTGCAGTCGCATCACGAATGCAGCCGCGTCCGAGAAGACCACCGGCGGGCGCATCGTCGCGTCAATCACGTGCGGCTCGGCATAGCGCAGAAGACAGATATCGTCAATGTGGAAGTCCACCACGTCATGGTCGCGGTAGTTCGACTCGGCGATGAAGAACTGAAACAGCGTCACCTGATCGTGGTTCGCGATCTTAGACAGAGGGATGAGCACCTCGACCCACTCGTCCTTCTTCAGGCCGGGCACTGTGTCGTGATGGCTGCTCGCCCGGGTCGGCGTGTGCAGCACGATACCCAGGGGCGCCGACGGCAGGGCGTCGCGGGATGTCTTCGTGTAGACCCAGAACCGTAGGAAGTCGAAGCCGGTCCAGTCCTGCTGCCAGGGCTGCTTCAGCGCGACGTTCGTGCGCGGCCAACCAATCGGGTAGGCCTTCTCGCCGGCGTTGAAGTCTACGTCGATGTGGAAGTGGTGGGAGGCGTCGGCGGTTTTCACGCGGGTGGTATCCGGGGTCATGGTGGCTTCCGCCTCGGACCAGGAGTCCGCATCCGCCCCGCGAAGCAGCACCAGCTTCTCGAAAGGCCCTTCGCGCTCAAGTTCCTGAGCTGGTGCCCAGATGCAGACCGCCAATAGCATCACGACCATGGCGATTCTCGACAAAGCGATCACCTCATTGCATCAGCGCCCGATGATCGGGCGGTGTCAATTACTCGCGCCCCAACTCGGCCCAGGGCTCACCATTGCGGGTGACGCTCGCGCCGTCGTCGACGACGATCTCATCTACCGTGCCATCCGGCAGCGTGACGCGCACCCGAACCTTCGCGTCCTCGCCGGTGATATCCTCCACCGACACCTGAGGCGTCTCATCCTTCGGGTACGGGAGTATCACACTGACCAGCCGAACAGGGGCCTTTGCCGTCAGTGAGAAGATGGCCGTGGGCACCGCGCGCTTGCCGTGTTCGGGCGCCTCAGCCTGCGGGTCCTTCCAGCTTGGCCGCCACTTCTGAGCCGCCACGAATCCCTGGACTGTGGGCTCCGTCTGGCCCTTGACGATCCGCGCGTTCAGCCCGTCACGCGGCGCGACAGCGATCAGACAGTTGGGTGAGGGGTCAATGGTGCGGACGGTGAGTCCGTCCTCGTCGATCGTGGCTTCATCCGCGTCGAAGTGGAAGATCGACTCATACAGATGCTCGCCCTCGCCGCTAAGCGTGTCGATGACGAGCCAGTAGTCGGGCTTGACGAACACGATCTGCCGGCGGTGCGTCACCTGTATCTCGCGCTTCGGCCCGTAGCCGGTCTCATACTGACCCGCACCGTAGTCGAGCTTGTCGCAACTCAGCCAGACGTTGGTCGCGACCGGCTCCTCCACCACATACTCGCTCCGGGGCAGCCCTCGGCGTCGCTGCCCCTGGCCATCCACCATGATCGTGTTATGCGCCGGGGTGTCGATGGTGTAGCGGCGCCACGGGCTCGAATCATAGGCGTAGTTGCCCGGGTCGACGATGTGCACCTTGCCCAGTGCGTTGACGACGATGCTCAGATTGTCCTCGTGCTGGTGACCGTACCCGAAGGGTCCGGCGTCCATCAGCAGGTACCGCGCGTCGGGCTCCCACCCGGACCGCATCACCATCTGCCCGGCGTACGGGAAGAAGTGGCTCGTGTGATCCGGCGGCGTGCCGTGCGCTCCCCGGCTTGCCGCCCACTCGAACACCGGGTCCTCGTACAGCTCGAAGGCAGTCCGCATGCTGCCCGTGATGCCGGTCATGCCCCCATCGTTGAGGCCCGGCGTGCGACCGTCGGGCATCTGCACGTACAGGTTGTACTCGAACATCCGGCGCAGCTTGGTATAGTAGTCCTCGGGCAGCGCGATCTCATTGAGCTTCGCCGTGCGCGCCAGCCCCAGGAAGTTGTTGAGGGACACCTGATGGTAGCCCGTGGTCAGTTCGATCTGCGCCCCGTCCGGGTAAACCTGGTTGTCCAGCGGCGGTGTCCCACCACGTCTGCGCCTCGCTGAACTCAGGCAACAAGATGCCCAGCGTTCCCAGCCCATTGCTCTCCATCGTGAGCCAGTTGCCGCTCATCGGCCACATCATCAGGTGCCGCGCGTGCTCCACCATGCTCTTGGTCATCGTCGTCGCGACATCCGGCGTGCGGATTCCGCACTCGATGGTCCGCCAGGTGTACGAGCCGTTGCCTGACGAGAATAGCGGCACCGGGTTCTTCTTCACCCAGTCCACGACCTGGTCGCTGAACTCCTTCGCATACACTTCATCGCCGCTGCTCCAGTAGGCCTCGCACAGCGTGCGCCAGTGGAAGAAGCGGTTGATGGCGTAGGTCCACTCGCGGTAGTTGTTGGGGTCGGCCGACCAGTCGATGTCGGGCCCGAAGTCGTGACCCTGAATCAGATGCCTCACGATCTCATCGGCTTTCTGCTGGGCCGGCTGATCGCTGTCCAGCACCATGGTGAACTTCGCCCCCGTGGCCTTGGGCGAGTAGCACCAGAATTCCAGGGCGTCGAACTCAGACCAGTCCGTTATCTCGGTCGCGTACCGCAGACTGCTGGCCACGTGCATGTTGTGCCACTTGCCCGACCGCGTGCCTTCCTTTGCCACGTCCTCGGCCAGTTCGAGCCCACGCCAGTCCCCCGGGCCGTCCTCGAAGTCGCCAAGGACCACGGTCTTGTCGGGTCCGACGAGCTTGATGTCGTCGAAGTAGAGGATCGTCTCCGGGTCGGGCGTCTGGCCCCAGCCGCCGGCGTTGATGCTGATGTAATCGATCCAGTGCCAGCCGATGGGTTTCCGCGAGGCGTTGAAGTCCGACTTCTTGAGCGAGAAGTGCTTCCACCCGGTCCAGTCGACGGCCGGCTGGTACGCGTAGTAGTCCCAGCCTTCCGACCCACCCGTCTGCGGTGCGGGCGTGCGCTCGGGCTTGTCTCGCCAGTCGATGAACCATCGCGGCGTCTCCCGAGACTTGAGGTGCTCCAGCCACGCCGCCTTCGCTGCAGTCCAATCGCCGGCCTCGACGGCGGCTTTCACCTCGCCCAGGCCCGGGTACTCCAGGTTCATCGCCCCGAAGAACTCCTCATCCGTCAGCCGGGGGCCATCGACCTTGCCCATTTTCAGCAGTCGGAGATCGTCCAGATACACAACTGCCTCGGGGTGCGGGGTGTTGCCCCAACCCGAGGCAGTGAACTCGATCCGATCGATCTGGCCCCAGCCCATCGGCTGCCGGGCGGCACCCATCTCTTCAAAGGGAACGACGAAATGCTCCCAGCCTTCCCATCGCTTCAAGTCGAACCGCAGGGAGTAGTAGTCCGGCCCTTCGCTCTCCTCGCGCTCCGAGGTGATGATCAGCATAAAAGCGGCGTCCTCGAGGCGCTTCTCGTTGTAGAGCCACAGGGACAGCCCGGTATAGGCGCTCCAGTCGTGAGGGATTTCCTGCGTGCCGGCCTGGGGGCTCTGATCCATCGAGCTCCATTTACCCGAGCTCGCGCCCACCTTCACCGTGTCCGAATCGAGCACCAGGCCTGTCCACCCGGCCACGTCCTCGAAGTCGGCAAGGACCAGATCCTCACCGGGGGACTCGGCCTGACAGAACGCGACTGCGGGCAGTGCGACCAGGCAAACGGCCGCCACAAAGGGCGTGAGCGCCAACGTGCCGCGTGGGTCCATGGCTACTCCTCCTGCTGTTCATCATCCGCCTTCGGCGCTTGCGAATTGCCGTAGATCAATGCCGCCCGGCTCTTCGGCTCTGCCTCATCCGCGTCCGGTTCATCGGCCTGCTTGGACTCTGTGAGCTTCAGGAGCCCGGACCAAACGCCCACAACCGCAGCGGTACCGAGGACGCCCAACATCGCGAAGCTGGGCCAGTCTCGACCGCCCTCCGGGTTCTTCGAGATCAACAACAAGACCAGCCAGAGCCCTGCGATCGGTAGCCACAGCAGCACGCGCTTCTGTCCCCGGGAAAGCCGGGTGCCGTTCCTTCCAGCGTTATCTCTCAACAGCCCTACCTCCGACATTACAGTTCGCTTGGCCGGCCCAATGACCTGCCGCCCTGTCAGCGTACCGGTCCCCACCGCGCCGAGTTCCCGGTGGGCGAGCGCGGGCACCGTGCTCTGTGTGCCTGGGTGGGATTGCGCGGCAGGGGGTCACCGGCAAGCGCGGATCAGCTTGAAGGCAAGGACCTCGGCTGCGAGCCGCAGGTTCGCGTTGCCGCGGATCTGGGCGCGGGCCTCCTCGATGTCTCCGCAGGCCCTCTGCACCCGTGCAGGCTGCCGCTCGCGAGCGATCGCCGCGAGTTCATCGCCCCGGTCGGCGTTGATGACGAGTTCCACATTGCCCCCCGCTGCCAGCAACGACAGGTCCCGAAACCACGTCAACAGCACGTCGAGGACGTCGTTCATCTTGGTCCGCCGGACGCGATCCGGGCTGGCCTTGAGAGCCTTCTCAGCGAATTCCGCGTCCTCCGTCGCCAGCCACCACTCTTCAGCCGCGCCAATCAACCCCTCGCCGACTGCCATACCCTCAAACCAGTCACGTGCCGGCAGGGACGCTGCCGCGTCGAGCAACCGGTCCCGCAGTTCGAGCGTCTCGGGGTGGTCCAGCAAGCGGATCGCCCACCCGACGCGCCCGCCCGACAAGGCAACCATGGAGCGCAGCGCGCCAGGGTCCGCGTCGGGGAATCTCGTCCGCAGACCCTCCTCCGCAACAGCGGGTGGCGCGGGATGGCACTTGACCATCTGGCAGCGCGAGATGATCGTGGGCAGCAGGCGCGACAGGTTCTGGGTGGTCAGCACCAGCGTCGTGCTGGGCGGCGGCTCCTCGAGCGTCTTCAGCAGCCGGTTCGCGGCGGTCGGATTCATGGCCTCGGCGGAGGAGATGATGAACACTTTGCGCCGCGCTTGGCTGGCCTTCAAGCTGGCCTCGGTGACGAGGTGACCGACTTGCTCTGTGGTGATCATCGCGCCCTCGATCACCACATCCGCCCCGCCCTCCTCATCCTCGGCCTGCACCTTCGCCATCGGCCGGATCGCGCGGATATCCGGGTGGGAGCCCTGGTCAATGCGCCGGCAGGCCGAGCACTCATCACACGGGTCCACACTCTCAACACTGTCAATGGCGGTGTTGGTCTCGCAGTTGACCGCCTTGGCGAACTCATGCGCGAGCAGCGTCTTGCCGATGTTCGCCGGACCGTGGAGCAGGTAGGCGTGCGACACTCGCTCCGCGACGATGGCGCGGCGAAGCACGGCAACAGGCTGCTCAAGTCCGACGATATGGGAGAAGGACATGAAGTGTCCGGTGTCCTCAATCAGGGGAGAGCCGCGCCCTCCCGGCGTTGGCATCTGTCGGTCGTGCGTGTGCTACTATGTGCGAAACTAGCCCAGTCGCTCGCTGACGCACTGGATGATCGCGGCGTGAATGTCGTCGGCGTTCGCGTCCGCATCGATCACGACGGAGCGCTCCGGCCGCAGGCGCGCGTACTCCAGGAAACCCTCGCGGACCTGCCGATGGAAGCCCAGAGACTTCTCCTCGATCCTGTCGCCGCTGGCCTCATCATCGCCGAACTTGCGCCGCAATCCGACAGCCGGGTCCAGATCAAGCACGAACAGCAAATCGGGCTCAAGTCCGCCCGTGGCGATGCGGTTCACCGAGTCCACGAGCTCCAGCCCCAGGCTGCCCGCGTAGCCCTGATATGCGCAGGTGGCCGACGCGAAGCGGTCGCAGACGACCATCCGCCCCGCCTGCAAGGCCGGGCGGATGACCTGCTCGCAATGCTGCGCCCGTGAGGCACAAAACAGCATGACTTCGGTGAGCGAGGTCATCTCCGGGTACTGCGGGTCAAGCAGTAGCTCGCGAACGCGTTCACTCACAGGCGTTCCGCCGGGCTCGTGGGTCACCGTGACCTCGTAGTTCTCCGCCCGTAGCGCCTCGGCCAGCAGCTTGATCTGAGTGGACTTCCCGCAGCCCTCGACGCCATCCATCACGATGAACGATCCGGTCACGATTCCACCTGCTTCGGATAGATCTTCACGCGGCGCTTCGGATCCTTGCCGACGGACCTGGACTCAAGCTTGTGCCGGTTGGCGACCTCATGCTGCAGCCGCCGCAGGTACGGGTTCTGAGGCAGGAGCTCGATGACCCGGTGTTCGTTGAGAGCCTGCCGGACACCATCCTCGGCCTCCCGCACGGCGAAATCCTCCTGCACCTCCTGCGAGCCCCCGAAAGTGTGTTTCACTGCTTCGAAGACCTGCGTGTACGTGTCGCTGCGGACCAGGACCACGCGCACCTGTTCCATATGGCGCAGCCGGTCCTTCGCCTCCCGGTCGCCCCGGAGTGCGAACACCACCTCGGCATCCGCCGGGTTCCGAACCACCACAGCGGGTGCGCGGAACTCGTGGATTGCGCGCTGGAGTTTCCGGCGACCGATTCCCAGGGCGAAGACAGCCGCGGCGCTCTCGTCGGTGGTTCTGTCCTCGGGCAGCTCGCGCTCGGAGATGCGGAATTCGCCCTCCGCCTCGCCCTCGAAGGCGCCCCGCGTCTCGATCTCAGGCTCCGAGGTCCGCCGGGTCACATTCACCTCGCCGCCATCCCCGCGCTCGCGGACCTCCACACTCACCGCTTGCCCGAGCAGTAGTCGATCGACATCCGTCGCAACGTCGTAGTGGACCGCGAGCTTGTGAATGTCCTCGATCTCAATGATCGTCTCGAAAGTCGGGGGCGCCTTCCGTTCGAGGACGGTCTTCTGGGTCCCACGCTTGCGCGCCTCCTCGTCGCCCAGCGTGACCGCCTGGATTCCGCCGACGAGGTCCGCCAAGGTCGGGTTAGACATCAGATTCGTCACACTGGTGCCGTGGGCGGTGCCGATAAGCTGGACGCCACGCTCGGCGATGGTGCGCGCTGCGGCGGCATCGGCATCGGTGCCAATCTCGTCGATCACGATGACCTCGGGCATGTGGTTTTCCACGGCCTCGATCATCACGTCGTGCTGCTGCTTGTCGTTCGGCACCTGCATCCGCCGCGCGTGCCCGATCGCCGGGTGCGGGATGTCCCCATCGCCCGCGATCTCATTGTTCGTGTCCACCACGATGACGCGCTTGCCCGCTTCGTCGGCGAGGATGCGCGCAACTTCTCGCAGCCGCGTGGTCTTCCCAACGCCCGGCTTGCCCAGTAGGAGGATATTGCGCCCCGTGTCGACAATGTCGCGGATGACGTCAACGGTTCCGTACACCGCCCGCCCGAGCCGGCACGTTAGCCCGACAATCTCGCTGTGTCGGTTGCGCATCGCCGCGATCCGGTGCAGTGTCCGCTCAATGCCTGCGCGGTTGTCCCGGTCGAACTCACCAATGCGCTGAACCACATACCCGATGTCCTCAGCCGTCGCCTGATCCTCGGCCAGATACTCAAACCCGTCCGCGAAGCGCGCCTCCATTGGCCGCCCAAGGTCCACGACAACCTCGATGAGCTCAAGCAACTGCGGATGGTCGTCAAGCCGCTCCCGGGCCCGCAGAGGTATAATCTCAAGAAATTGCACGACGTCGTCGGTAATCGTTTCCTGCTCCTGACTCATGACTCACCCCGATGTCTCCACCACCCCCGAACGAGCTGCCCACGAGCCGCTCACAACGGTCAGATGGGTCCTTCGGTCAACATGGGAAGTATAGAATATGGTGGGCCCCAAGGCAAGTCAGGGCCCGGCGGAGGATATCGGTGGGAGGGTGAGGCGATCGGCGACCTTGCTGGAGAGGGTCAGCTTGCCTCGCCGTCGTCGTCTTCGTCGTCGGGCTTGCGCCACTCGGGGATGTGCTGCAGCAGGCGCTGCACGATTTCGTCGCGGTTGCCGTCCAGGCGCAGGATCATGCCCCGCGACACGGAGTTGTAGTCCGGCTCTGCCTCGGTGCTCACGGCAATGAAGCCATCGCCGCACAGGAAACAGGCGACCTCGTCCCAGGACCGCCGCGACGACGACAACAGGCCCCGCCGCCGGATGCCGTCGCCGTCGATCGTGTACGTGGAGGGCAACAGGAAGGACGCAGAGCCCACGATGAGCACCACGCCCGCAGCCACGCCGTAGAGGATGTGGTGGAAGTTGGCGGTGCAGTAGGCCCCGAACGCCACGGCGACGACCAGGAGACCGATGGCCGCCGACCAGCGGTACTTCACAGGCCAGACGGCCCACACCAGCGCCGCAGTGTCATGATCAGATGCTTGTGTTCGCGTCGGCACGGCGACCTCCTGTGCGCGGAAACGGCGACTCAATTGCCTTAACCTTCGCAAGTCTCCACAGGTTCCCTTCACCGACGGGCCGACCGAAGGCCGCATGCCGTCTCTCCCCTCCCGCTCTCTCAGGGCAGGATGTCCGTGCGGCAAGGCGAATACTGCATTTCAGTGCTATTCCCAACCGAGGACTTGCCCATGAACCCGACCATTGCCGCATACAACTTCTGCAATCAGGACTTCGAGGGATTTCTCGACGGTGCCGCCACCGGAGGGTACGAGTACGTGGGCGTCGGCTTCAACAAGGGCTATCTCGATCTGCCCCTGGAGGACCTGGCCCCTGAAGACGAGCGCCGGCTGGAGCACGAACTGACGGGACGCGACCTGAAGCTGTGCGCGATCTACGGGGGCGTCGGCCTGCTGGCCGAGGACGGGCTCGACCTGCTGATCGCGAAGCTCGATGCCGCCGCGCGTTTCGACGTGCATGTCTTTGATACGGGCTCCATCCCGCTTGCCGAGGACCGCGAGCAACGCACATCGGAGATCGCCAGGTTCGTGGATCGCATCCGGCGTGCCGGCGACCATGCGGCTGGCCTGGAAATCACGATCTGCCTGGAGACCCACGGCGGGTACACGGGCAACGCGGATACATGCCTGGACGCCATGGCGGCCATCGACCACGAGCGTGTGCGGCTCGCGTATGACCCGGCGAACTTCCTTTACTACGAGGGGCGCAAGCCCGAAGAGCGCCTGGCCGAACTGATCCCCTTCATCGGGCACACGCACTTGAAGGACCATCGCGGCGGGCAGGGCAACAATGACTTCCCCGCCATCGGCGAGGGCGAGGTCGATTACGAGACCATCCTCCCGGCCCTCTGGGAAGGCGGCTATCGGGGCCCTTACACTCTCGAACGGGCCGCGGGCGAGGACAACGCGGAGAAGTCCGCCGCCATGAAGGTCGCCCGGGAGTACATGGAGGGTCTGCTCGGATGACGCCGCGCGCCGACCGGGACGCGCCCGTCTCGCCTGAGATCGTGCGGCTGGTGGATGAGGCGCTGGCGGCTCGGCACGGGGCCCGTACCTGGGACGGCCCCGGCGACCCCGTGGGCGGCCTCGTGGGCACGATCCTGTCGCAGAACACAACAGGCGTGAACTCCCGCGAAGCCTTCCGGCGTCTGCGCGAGGCGCTCCCTACCTGGGATGACGTGGCGAATGCACCCGTCAAGGAGGTCGAGCAGGCCATCCAGACGGGCGGCCTGGCCCGCCAGAAAGCCCCTCGCATCATCGAGGTCCTACGGCAGATACGCGAGGACCAGGGGCGATTGTCCCTGGCCCTGCTCAATGACATGCCGGTCGCCGACGCGATGCGCTACCTCACGTCATTCAGGGGAGTCGGCCCGAAGACTGCGGGCTGCGTGCTCATGTTCGATCTGGGCCTGCATGTCTTCCCCGTGGACACGCACGTGCACCGCATTAGCCGCCGCCTCGGCTGGGTGCCGGACAAGGCCTCGGCCGAGAAGGCTCAGGACCTGCTTGAGGCGCTGATTCCCGGCGAGGCGAAGTATCAGCTCCATATCAACATGGTCAGCCACGGCCGGGCGCTGTGTCGACCCCGCATCCCCGGCTGCGACGATTGCCCCATCGCCGACTTCTGCCACTATCCCGACGTGGGACACTGATCCCCGCAGGGCCGGGAATGCGCTACCGCTCGACGAGTTGCCGCATGGTCATGAAGAACTCCAGCGCCAGGGCCTTGTAGCCCTCCGGCGTTGGGTGCACGCCATCCCGCGAGCCCGAGTTCTCCGGGGTGCGTATCAGGTACGCCTCTCCCCCACTGAGGGCCCGTCTTCGCGCTGTCGTTCAAGCCGAAGTTGACGAGCACGATGTCGGGCTTGTGCGCCAGTACATCACGTTCGAGTCTCGCCGGTCCGGCACCGCTCGTGTTGCCGCCGATCCCCGCGTTGATGACCGTCGCAACCCTGGGGCCGTAGCGCGTGTCGAGCAGCACCTGCAGCTGTTCCGGGTACGTGTCTCCCGCCTGCATGTGCGCGCCGAAGGTGACCGAATCCCCGAAAGCCACGACGGTCAGGGCCTCGCGGCTCAGGATTCGGGCCCGCGCGGGGACCGTCCCCCTGTCTGGCTGAGTATCGGTCACGGTTGTCTCCCCTCGCGGCTTCGCGGCATCGTCCACCGGCAACATCGCGATCTGGTGGCTGCCCGTGAGCGCGATGAACAGGTGCCCCCGTCCGTCAACTGCGAGCCCCTGCGGGTAGGTGCTCGGGCCCGTGTTGACGGTGCCCACAGTCTCCCCGTTCCCTGGGTCGACAGCGACCACGCGGTGGGCCGTCGATTCGGCGATCAGCAGCACGGAGCCTGTCCTCAAGAGCGCCGTCACCGGATGCGCCCCGCTCAGAGTGATCTCGCCATCCTCAGTCCCGTCAGGCTTGAGCAGCACGATCCGCTTGTGCTGCATGTCCGCCACGTAGTGCCCGCCGCCGGGCTCCTCCGCGATGCCCCAGGGAGTATCGAACTGTCCCTTCGCGAGCACCTCGGGTGGCGCGTCGGAGTTCTCGGGGTCCACGAGAATGACGGCCCCCGCATCCCCCGGCGCAGCGCAACTTACCGCCAGCCGCCCGGTGGACAGGAGCGCCAGTGCTCGTGGCGACTGCGCCTCAAAGGTACCCAGTGAGGCCCCCGACGCCGAGTCGAAGATCCCCACCCGATTCGCGCCACTCTCAGCCACGTACACCTTCCCGCCGGCCACGAGCACGTCAAAGGGCTGCTTGAGGCCCGCGATGGTCAACGACGGGGATCTCAGTGAGCCATCCGCCGAGATCGGCAGCGCCAGCACGCGGTCGTTGTTGGTGTCGGCCACCCACAACGCGTCACCCGCCACGGACAGGCCGCGCGGTTTGCTGAGGCCGAGGTCGGCGGGCGTCACGTCTTGAGGCGGCGCCGCACTCGCACACAACGCCAGGCAGAGCAATGCGAGGTGACCCATGCGTCCCAGCACTCCAGTATGAGATATCAGCGGCTCAGAGCAACGGCAGCTCGACAATCCGGCCCTGGTCACTGCTCATGCACGCAGCCTGGGCGATCTCCACGCTTTTCAGGCCGTCCACGCCAAGGAGCCCTCGCAGGTCGTCGTCAATCTCTCCTGTGTCGACAAGGCGGTGAAAGCAGGCCAGTTCATCCTCCACGAGGCGTCGCAGGAACAGCGGGGCGCCCCACTTGTCGCTCCCGTGCACGATCCCCTTCGCGATCGCCGCGTAAACGTCCGCCGCCGACTGTTGGCACTCCGGGTCGTCATACATCGGGTGCTCCATTGTCTCGCCCCCGCTGGTGATCGACGCCCTCCCGCCGCCATCCGCACCCCAGTTGATCAACGCGGTGCCCTCGCTGCCGTCAATCCGCAAGAAATGGCTGCGCCCTCGGTACGCGGAGCCGAACTCGAAGGTGCCCAACGTGCCCTGCTCGTACCGCACCGACACCTGCACCACGTCGTCCTCGGCATCGTCCCCGGCTGCCTCGTGGGCCAGGTTCGCCATCTGCCCGAACACACTCGCAACGTCACCGAGGATCCACCGGGCGGTGTCGATCTCGTGGATGTGGTGGAACAGGTGCCCGCCCGACAGGCTCTTCTTCGTCTTCCAGCCCGGCGCTTTGTGGTGCACATCCACCCAGAAAAAGCGCTCGACGCGCAGCGCCACCGGGCGACCGATTGCGCCCTCGGCCACCGCCCGTTTCACTCGCGCAACCGCGCCCATGAACCGCTGCGGGTGCCCCATGAAGAGCCGGACGCCTGCGGCCTCGGCCGCCTCGATCATCGCCCGACACTCCTGCACGTGCAGGCCCATCGGCTTCTCCAGGAAGATGTGGACGCCGCGCTGCGCGGCCTTGGTCACTGGCTCCAAGTGGGCGTTGTTGGGCGTGGCGACCACGAGAGCATCCAGCGCGGCCTCGTCCAGAAGCTGGTCGACAGTCTCGTAGGCCGCGCACGAAAGCTCTTCGGCCAGCGTCTCGGCCTTCGCCAGAGTCCGGTTGTGGAGCCCGACGACGTCGAAGCCCTCCATCGCCCGGCAGATGCGGGCCTCAAGCTGGCCCATGTAGCCGATGCCGGTCACTCCGACTCGCAGTTGCTTCATCTCACAAGCTCCTCCGTCGCGCGGTGGTGTCAACTAGCGCGTCGCTTCCTGTTCCCCCCGGTCCGCGCAGCCTCCTTCTTGCAGGTCTCAGTCCGCCCCCAGAGAAGTCTGGGACGTCGCGGATCAAGCGACCCAAACTCCAACTGATCTCAGGGTGATCCCTCATGTCTCGTCTCCGCGCGGGTGCTGCGCGCGCCTGCATCACGCCGCACCTCGGCTGCCACATCTGCGGGTACTTCAATGACCGCATTGCCGAAGACATCGCCGACGATCTCTTCGCGAAGGCCGTCGTGCTTGAGAATGGCGACACGTCCATCGCGATTGTCGTCTTGGACCTTATCATGGCCTCGCGGGCGGACTGCGAGCAGGCGAAGCGTCGCGCGGAGCGGCTCACCGACATCCCGGCCGAGAACATCTTCATCTCCTGCACCCATACGCACTTCGGACCCGCCACCACCACTATCTTCAACGCCCCGCGCGAGGAAGCCTACATGGACTGGGCGATGGACCGGGCCGGTGACGCGGTCAAGCTGGCCCAGAACCGCCTCAGGGACGCCCGTGTCGGCCACGGCTCAGGCTCGTGCCCGGAGGAAACACACAACCGACGCCGGCACATGACCGACGGGACCGTGCGCATGAACCCCGGGTACCAAAACCCGGACGCCGTCAAGCCCGCGGGGCCCACTGATCCGGAGGTCGGTCTGATCGCCCTGGTGGACGACGAATCCAGACCCATCGCGGCCCTCGCGAACTACTCCCTCCACTACGTCGGCGGGCCCTTCCCGCTGAGCATCTCGGCGGATTATTTCGGAGCTTTCGACCGTGCCCTGCAACGAATGGCCGGAGACGAATTCGTCGCCGTCATGATGAACGGGTGCTGCGGCGACATCAACAACTGCGACTTCACCGCGCCCGGCCCCGAGTACCCTCACCCGTTCTACCAGGTGGAGCGCGTGGCGGACATGGTTGCGTCCAGGGCGTATGGCGCCTGGCAAAGGATCCGTGACTGGGACCCATCACCGACCCTCGCGGCCGCGGCCAACCCGATGACTTTCCGCCGCAGGGAGGCCACGCCGGAGGACTTGGCCGCAGCCAGGGCGGTCCGCGAGGGCAAGCAGGATCCCACCGACCGTGAATGGATGTACGCGGGAGAGGTCATCGAGGTATCGCGGGAGCCCGTGGAACGCGAGACGGTGATCGGCGGGCTGCGGATCGGCAGCGCCGGAATCGTCGGGATGCCGGGCGAAGTCTTCGTGGAGATGGGTCTGGCGGTCAAGCGCCGCTCGCCATTCGAGCGCACCTTCGTGGTCGAGCTCGCCAACGACTACTGCGGCTACATCCCCACCGACAAGGCTCTCGCCGAGGGCAGCTATGAGACGCGCCTGGCCCGCACGGCGAAGGCGGCCTCGGGCACCGAAGGCGTCCTCGTCGACACCTGTGTCGACACGCTGCAGCAACTCCTAGAATAGTCCGGTCCATTCCCCTCAGGACTCACGCGCTACTTGCCGATGCAGAAGTTCTCGAAGATGCGGTCGATGATGTCCTCGGCGAGCGTCACACCGACGATCTCGCCGAGGGCGTCCAACGCCTCCCGCAGGTCGCTGGCAATGTACTCCTCCGTGAGGCCCGCTTCAGCAGCCCCGCGAGCGGCGATCACATGGTCACGGGTCCGCTCAAGAGCGACCTTGTGGCGAACGTTGGTGACCAGCGTACTCGAGCCGGGCCCCGCCCCGCCGCCCCAGATCGTCTGGCTGATGACGTCCTTCAACTCGTCGATACCGGAGCCAAGTTTGGCCGATATCCGCACCGCCGCGCGGTCGCCCCACGCTGCCAGCGCCTGCTCCTCGAACCCCGCGGGCAGGTCGTCCTTATTGATCACCAGAATCGTCTTGTCACGGGGCACCGTCCCCATGAGCGCCACGTCTTCCTCCCCCAACGGCGCCGAACCATCCATGACAAGCAGCACCAGGTCCGCCTTCTGCATCGCCGTCTGCGTGCGCTGGATCCCCTCAGCTTCGACTACGTCCTGAGATTCCCGGAGGCCCGCCGTATCGGCGAGGAGCAGCGTCGCGCCGCCCACGTTGATCGTGTCCTCGACGACGTCCCGTGTCGTCCCCGGGATCGGCGTCACGATCGCCCGGTCATGGCCCAGCAGCGCATTCATCAGGCTCGACTTGCCCACGTTGGGCCGCCCGACGATCGCCGTCTTCACGCCCTCTCTCAGAACGCGTCCGACTTCAGCCGAATCGATGAGTGTGGTGAGCTGCGCCGCAATCCCATCGCAGGCGTTGAGAATGGTCGCCTTCGACATCATCTCGATATCCATCTCGCCGAAATCCAGCGCGGCCTCCAGGCTAGCCGTCAAGTCGACCAGGCTGTCGCGCAGGCCGTTCACCTGCTGGGAGAACTTGCCCTCCAACTGGTCCATCGCGGCGGCCTGGGCCTCGACGGTTCGGGCGTTGATCAGGTCCCCAACCGCCTCCGCCTGAGCGAGGTCGATCCGACCGAAGTAGAACGCCCGCTTGGTGAACTCGCCGGGATCGGCCAGACGCGCTCCCTGCGCCAACACTAGCTCGAGGGTACGCCGGAGCGGGACGATCCCCCCGTGGCAGTTGATCTCGACGACATCCTGTGTCGTGTACGTCTTCGGAGCACGCATCACCGTCAGGATGACCTCATCGACCGTTCTCTCGCCGTCCACCACGCGCCCGTAGGCCGTCGTGAAGGACTGGAGTTGCGACGGGCGCCGCGTGGGGCCGGCAGGCACGAAGACGTCTTCTGCGATGGCGATCGCCTCCGGCCCGGTAATCCGAACGATGCCGATTCCGCTCTGGCCGGGCGGGGTCGAGAGGGCCACGATCGTGTCATCAAAGGTGTGCAGATCCATCCCAATGCATTCCTAATCGGGTGCGTACAGACTCGTTGGCCGGCGGCGGGCTGGGCGGCTCCGGACCGCCTTGCTGCCGCTCGGATTATACCACAGGGCCATGCGCCACGGATGCCGGGAGGACCGCACGGACCTGCGGGGAATAGCACTCCGAGACGCCGACGCCGAGACTGCGAATTGCCGGAAGGAGTGACGGCGCGTACGAAAGAAGGGCCCTCCCGAAGCCGAGAGGGCCCTTCTTGATGCTGTGCGAATGCGCGCAAGGTCTTACTCGATGCAGTACAGTTTGCCGTCTTGGCAGCCCACGTAGAGCTTCGCGTCGGCAATCGCCGGAGAGGAGAAGATCTTGCCGCCCAACCGCACGGTCTTCGTGACGCCCCCCGACTGCGCGTCGTTGAAGCAGATTTGCCCGTCTTGCCCCGCGTAGTAAAGCGTATCCCCCGCTACTGCCAGCGACGCGTCGACGACCAGCCGTCCCCTCTTCTGCTCCGCGATCAAGGCCCCGTCGGCGAGGCTGAAGCCACGCAAGATTCCCGATGACACGTACCCCTCAACGGTGAACGCCCATGCGATCCCGTTGTAGACCACCGGCGAACCCATCACTGACTCCGCCGTCGGCTTGGGCACCGTCCAGAGTTTCTTCCCGTCCGCTACGTCGAAGGCGGTCAGGAATTGCACGCCGGGTGGTGAGAGTGCGCTGAGGCTCATCAGGGGGACCAGAAGCTTGCCGTCTGCGAGGGTCGGTGCCGCGATCACGCGCCCGGACAGCTTCGCCGTCCATACCCGAGACCCCTCGCTCGCAGCCACGGCAGACACGCTCCCCACCTCGTCGCCATAGTAGATCACGTCGCCGGCAATCGCCGGTGGGGCGCTAATCCCGCCCTCGGAGTCGATGCGCCAGGCAGTCCTGCCTGTCTCCTGGTTCAGTGCCCGGAGGGTTCGATCCATGCTGCCCACGATGAGGTGATCCTGCGTCAGCGCCAGACCTGCGAGGATCGGGCGTCCGGTTCGGTGCCGCCACAGCAAGTCCCCGCTGTCCGCCTCGAAGGCATACACGAAGCCGTCGCCGCTGCCAACGAAGACGCGCCCGTCGCGCAGCAAGGCGCCGCCGGTGATGGTACCACCTGTGCGAGCGTGCCAGACGACACTTCCATCGGCACGGTTCAGGCAGAAGAACTCACCAGAGGAGGACCCGACGTAGATGCGACCCCCGACGACGATCGGCGATCCGTCTACGCTGCCGCCCAACTGTGCGGCCCAGGCGACGGTCCCCGCCGACGGGCCGGGGGTGTCAGCGATCCCGGAGCGGGCCGAATCGTGACACATCATCGGCCAATCGGCGGCGCAGACGACGCCGGCGAGTAAGGCGAGGCTCAGACACATGGTCGTCAGCCGGATCACGGTCGAGCACCCCTATGAATGGCTGGAGACATCACCAACGCCGCCCATCGGCGGACGGCGCTGGCGCGTTCATCGCTACGAGTCTCTGACGTTCCCCTATTTGACGGGGTTCGGCGGGAACTCGTCGAGGATCAGAAGCGGAGCCAGCGTGATGGTCTGGCCGCCCCCGATCGTGATGTTGACGTTGACATCGCGTGCCGGACCGTAGAGTTCCGGCTCCGGCGTCAAGCGAAGCACCTTGTAGGTCCCGGGCTGGATGTCGCCAATCACGTATGCGCCGTCCGGCGTCACAGACGACGAGACGCCGGCCTGCACGAACATGTCCTGCCCGGCCACGCTGACGATATTGCCGAGGGCCACCTGCACGCCGCCCACGCCCAGACCGGTTTTTGCATCCACGCAGTTCCCCTTGAGGGTCCCGGTCAACGCGACGTCATCGTCGCCGTTATCGTCTCCTCCGCACCCCGTTATCACTGCCCCCACAACCAACGCTGCGAACAAAGCTGCCACGAAGAGCGACATCAGGCGTGCGCTGTACATACAGATTTCTCCCCTCAGGTGATTCGCTGATGCCGGCCAGTTGATGCGTGCTGGATCACCGACTGGCCGGCCTATCGGCTCGCGACGAGTTGCCGGTCTACCGCCGGACCATGGCGGACGTTACGGTGCTGACTTGCTGCCCGTCTTCACTCACGGCCGTCACGCGGATGATGTAGCGGCCGCTCGGCGCCTTGGTTCCGCTCGCGCTGGTCATATCCCAGCTCAGGCTGTTGACGCCCTGGGATGCGTCCTTGCCGGTGCATACCGTGCGTACTACGCGACCGGCGATATTCGTCACTTCAGCCGTGACCTTGCAGTCCTTCGAGACGCTGTAAGTGACCACAGTGCCTATTGGGCTGGTCGAAGCCACCGCGTTCGTGATGACCAGACCCGCGCCGTCCTTCGGTACGACCTGCAGCTTGAACTCGCGCTTTGCGCCGGACGGGCCCGCATTGAACGTGTACGAAGGCATCGTTCGTGCGTACAAACGCTTGCCGGTCCCGAGGTCGGTCAGATAGACGGCCTTGTCGTTCGGGACGCCACTCAGGTCAGGCAATGACAGTTGTACCTGCGCACCCGGGATGTCGGTGACGACGGTGAGGGTCCACGCGCCGCCCTCGGCACCGGCCGCTCTGATGTCCTGAGCCAGATACGCGCCATCGGCACCGGTCAGGTAGACGTCGACGGTCTGCGGTGCCATCGGTGGGTTCTCAATGGCAAGCGGACTCGCCAGGGCCGGCGCGATACCCACGGCGCTGGTCGCGTCAGTGCTTCCGCCCGCGCGCGCCACTATCGGGATCGTCCAGCCTTCTGCGCCAAGTTCGAGGGCCTGCGGGGCGGCAGCGGCGGTAGTGCCGGTCGGCGCATCGACATTCGCGGTCGCCGACCCGCCATTCGTCCGCAGCCAGATGCCCTCCCACGGGTAGATCTCCGTTCGTCCGACGTTGACCCCCGGCACTTCCGAGATCAGAACGTATCCGCAGGATACTGCGTCGTAGGCGTAGCAGTAACTGCGGACCGAGCCGGCCACCGCCGGCTTGATGTTCGCGAACGGCAGGGCGTTGGTGAACGGGTTCGCAGCCATGTTCCAGACCGGGCCCAGAGCCATGGTGAACGGAAGCCCTGTGCTGACCGGCCGGCCGGCTATCTCCACGCTACCAGCATCGAACTGGACGAAGAACCCGCGCCCCGCCTGGACATCAACCACGTCCTGGTTCCCGCCCACTCCTGCTCTAACGTAAGCGGCAGGTGTCCCGTTCGGGTTCCAGCGCCAGACGGTGGCGTCAGCGCCGAACACGGCAAGTGCATCGTCATCTGCGGGATAGCAGGGCACACCGATGAAGTTCAGGACACTCTCCCCGACCGGGAAGCTGTTGGCGAACGAGATGTAGGCGGTGAAAGCGATGCCCGTCGCGTTTGGCGGCACCGTGACGTCCTGCGTCGCCGGCACGACCTTGAGGCCTGCCTTGCTGGCGCGCAGCGTCGCCGTTCCGGCGGGAACATCGCTCAGAGTAAACTCCCCGCTCTCGTTCGTGATCGTGCTCCGCGTACCATCGGAGATGAGGACGCCCTTGGTGCGGTTGCCGTCGAAGTCCCGCACCGTGCCCGAGATGGAGTAGGTGTCCGCGATGCCCTCGAAGTCGACATCTGCAGAATCCGCGCCCTCGACGACCACACTGCGAAGTCCGGGCCGGAAGGTGTAGTTCGCCAGGGTCGGCGTGACGGTGTAACGTCCGCTCGGCACGTCAGTGATGGTGTAGTAGCCGTCGGCGTCAGTCACTGCCGGGGTAATGTCTCCGCCGGCGCTCACCGTAACGCCTGCCAGACCCACGTTGTTCTCGATCACGCGACCGCTAACGCTGTAGGTCCGCAAGGCCCCGGTGAAGTTCTCGTTCATGACGTCCGCGCCATTGACAGAGACCTGACGCTGAACCGGGTCGAAGGTGTATTCCGCGAGCTCCGGCATCAAGGTGAAGTCTCCACCCAGTTCGAGCTCGTAGATGTAAGTGCCATTCCCATTTGTCTTCACGATGTCGGCGTTTGCCGGGTCACCGCCGTCCGGCCAGACCTTGACCGTGACGCCGGGCAGCGGGAGACCGCTCTGATCAACGATCGTTCCGGCGATGCGGTAGGTCGGCGGAGGCGCACAGGTGAAGCGCCACTCGAACCCGTTATCGGCGCCGATCACCGGATCTTCGTCGGCCAGCGGGTTGCCCGCTCCGTCATTGGCAACGACCCGCACCTTCACCTGGTCGTTGTAGTTGAACGGCTGCAGCGGCTGGTAGTCGACCTTCAGGCTACGCGCCGTGCCGCTGAAGTTGAGTTCCGCAGCCGGTACTTGTGTCTCGCCGCCGTTGTTCACGTCGATGTACACGGCGACCTCGTACGCACCAGTGGCATCCTTCGAGATGCCGGAGAGCGCATCGATGAGCCTGAAGCTGATCGGCGTTGTGATCGGCACCTTCGTTTCGTCTGCCGCCGGGATCAGCGTGTCGATGGCCACCTCAGGCGCCACCGCGTCAGCCTGTGTCTCGTACTGCCACACGACCGGTAGCCCCGGCGGGATGGCGTTGCCGGCCTTGTCGGTCGCCCACACCTGAACAGTGGTCTGTTGACCCCATGGGACGATGTCGGCGGTCGGCGCCGGATATGAGACCTTCACTGCCAGCGGATCGGTGGCATCGATCAGCAGCCCCGCGGCGGCGTCAATGGGGTTGCCGTTGACGAGAAGCTGGATCGTGGCCGAGTCCACACCCGCGATATCATCAAGCACCGTGAACGTGATCGGCGTGCTCGGCAGGACATTCATTGCGTCCGGAGCCGGGCTCTGATTCTCCACCCACGGGGGTGTCAGATCGGCTTTCATCTCATAGGTGAACTGGCGTGTGAAGGGCACCACCGGGTTCCAACTGTCCAGGCGGTTCCCCTGGTTGTCATCGCAGATCACTTGGACTTCCACACGCTGGTTCAGGGAGAAGAAATCAGGCGCGTTCGGGTCGGCCGGCGCATACGCGAAGGAGTAGTTCCGGTCGGTCCCGATTCCGCTCGCGGTCATCTGCCAGTCCGAGTCACCGGTTATCGGGTACCAGGTGCCCGTATCAGCCGGCGAACCGCTCGACGCGCGCCGCACGTTGACGACGAGCGTGCTCTCGTCGATGCCGGTGCCTGGATCGGACAGGCTGAACGCGATCGGCGTGCCGAGCTCGACCTCGACCTCGCCGTTCGCCGGGCTGGCGTTCGACAGGACCGGAGCCTGGTCATCCAGTGTGGAGACCGCGACGCTATTGGCGGGGAGATCCCGGTTCGGGACCTCGTCATACGGCACAACCGCAACGTAGTAGGTCTGGCCCGGTTGGATGGTGATGCCCGCAGCGCCCAGTGCGGCATCGTTGTTCGAGATGGTGTACTGGGTGGCGCCGGCAGGCAAGTCTCTGACGAGAATCGCCGAGCCGGCCGGATTGAATGTCACTCCGCCGCCAACGCCCGCTTCCACCGTGAACTGCGCGGTCGCGCTCAGATACACCTCGTATCCCGCAATGTCCACTTGGTCGGATGGCGGGCCGGGCTGCACGTAGTCGACCCACGTCACGTCGATGGTCAACCCGTCGCTGTTGCCATAGGGATTTGCGCCGCTGGACACCACGAGAATGGGGTTGGTGTCGATGAACCGCGGCGGCGTGCTGTCAACAACCAGCGCGCTGTCCACACTGATGTCCCGCGTCATGCTCGGCGGGAAGTCGGGGCCCTCGTCCGGGTCCTGATAGGTAACTGTGATGACGTTGCCGTTGGCGCCGCACATCACATTCAGGACGCGGCCCGGGTCGCCGATGGGCAGTTGGCTCTCTGCGTCGCCGGGTTGCTCTGGGCGACCAAGGGTGGCCATCTGGCCCCGGAAAGTGCCCGCCGGTTCGCCGGCCGCCGGCGTGAGAATGAGCATCTCACTGTCCGTGAACAGCCGGCTTGGATCGGTCGCAAGCGTCACCGTGACCTGGGTCTCGTCCGCTTTGTCCTCGTCGAACAACTGGACGCTGATCACGTCTACGCCCTCTTCATAGCCCTTTTCGAGGATCGGGTCAGGCGGGAACCCGGGCAACGGAATGGCCGTCGGGTCCCATGCGGCGTCCGTGAATTCCAATGTGCTGTCCGTGCCGATGATCGGGCCCAGACCCCACCTGGGGAAGGTCGGAGATGGATCGAACACAGGCGGCCACTGCACACTCCAACTTGCTGTGTAGAAGCGGAATGTGTGCCCACCGATGCCCAGAGCCGCGTTGTCGGCGTTCATGCCCACGACGTAGGTCACGCCGTTCGCGTAGTTGTTGTCGGTCTCGTCGAGCTTGCCCATCGGGACCCGCTTGTTGGGGTCACCATCGATCTCGACCCAGACCGCGCCTGTGTCCGCGCCGTTGGTCACATCGACCGGGGCATCGCCTTCCGGATCCGCGTAGACGATCTCAAACTCAAAGTGGGTCGGCGGAACGATGTTGCCATACTTCGGATCGAGTGTCTGTAGGTAGGTGTTGACCGGCGACAACGTCGGCGGCTGGTTCGCTGTGTCGTAGTAGAAGTACTGGGTCTCACTCCAGGGCGATTCTGCGCCCTCGTCATCGAAGGCCCTGACGCGCCAGTACCAGGGATGCTCATGCGTGGGGTCGTCCGCCCCGAGATCGCCCGTCACCAGTGCGGACACGAACGGGTCCGTGCTCGGCGGCGTGTTGGCTACCACCGTGTACTGGTAGGTGTAGCTGGTGTCCGTCGGAGCCGAGTCTCGCTGGAGTTGGAAGACATAACTCAGGTACGGGCCGCCCGGCCATGTCGGATCCGTCGGGTCCGGATCAACCGTGTGGTTGCAGCGCACGTTGACCGGCGAGAACCAGATGATGTCGCCGTTGCTCGGGCTGAACCCGGTGTCCGGAGCCAGCGGCGGGTCGTTCTCCGTGTTCAGCCAGAAGTTCTGCGTCGCGCTCCAGTCCGATTCCTGGTTGTCGGGATCAATGGCCTTGACCCGGTAGTAGTACTGCGTGTTGTCAGCCAGCGGCTGGGCCGGGATCACGTTTACGTTCACCCATTGGCCTGACAGGAGGTCCGTACCGGCCGCGGCGCCCTCCCACAGGTTGCCGTCCGTCCAGTCGTCATTGTCGTCGAGCTCAATGACGTAGTTCAGGTCTTCGGGAACGTCGTCCGGGTCGGTGGAAGGCACCCAGTAGATCACCGGGTTCGGCTCGGCCACTTCCTGGCCACCCCGGGGCCAGAGCTGAGTGGGTGCGTTCGGTGGCTGCGGGGGCAGCGGCGGCTGGGTGATCTCGAAGAACCAGGTCTTCGACCAGTCGGATTCCGCGCCTTCGTCGTCAACAGCCTTCACGCGCCAGCCCCACGTGCCAACGGCCAGGGGTACGCTGACCTGGAAGTTGACAACCTGGGTGAAGCTCGAGCTAGGCGCGATCGTCTGTTCGTGGAACGGCGCCGTCGCAAATTCGTCCTGGCTGAACTGGACCACGTAACTGAGAGTGTCCGCAGTGTCGGTCGCGTTCGGGTCCGGCGGGTTGGGGTCGCCACCTGCCCGAGGAAACTGCATCGACGGTTGCGGGTTGTCTGTCTGCTCGTTGTTGGTCGGCAGCCAGTCGCCGTAGTAGGGGCCGGTGTCGTCGCCCGGGTCACCCGGAACCGGATACGGCGGCAGGTTGCCCTGGGTGACCGTCGTCACACCGGACTCGATCGGCAACTCGTATACGACGACGTCGTGGGACGAAGTCGGATCCAGAGGGTTGGTCTCGACGGTGATAGACGCGTCCTCAACCGCGAGCTGGATCGTAGCGTTGAGAGTGGCGCTCGGCGTTACCGTTGCGGTCAGGATCAGGTACTTCGGTGCGGCGTCCGTCACCGTGAAGCTTAGACCGGTGATGTTGGCCTCACCGTTGCCGGAGGGTCCCATCACGGCGGCCTCGCCGAGGGGTGGGACCGTCAGGTCATCGATCTGGCCGTCGCCATTCGCATCGGGCCACAAGCGCAAGACCGAGAGATCGACACCGCCCTCGGAGGTCCCGATCTGGGCGACCTTTATGGCGTTGACCGTCACCTGGTCCTGATCCACCGAAAGGGCCAACTGCATCATCGGAACGTCCGCCTCGCCCTGCACAACTGAACCTGGGGCGAGATCTGGGTCGTCGTTGCGCTTCACTGTCAGCGTGTCGCTGGATTCGATCACCGTCGCGGTGTTCGCGGTGATTGGGAATCGATACGCGCCGAATTCATACCCGGCCCTCTCGAGCGACGTTGCGGCGAGGCGCTGCCGCATCTGCACGGCGCCGGGCTGGTTGGGTACCACGAAGTCGTACTTTGTCAATTCCGCCCCCAAAGTAATCCGGGGGTCTGTGTCGGCGTCCACTGCAATGTCGTAGGCGACGATGAAGTTCTGGTCGCTGTTCAGGTTCAGCACATAGCCAAGGTTGGTGAACAGGATATGGTCGAAGTCGGCGCTCGTCTGGTTGTCGACCACCGTCGCCGTCTTCAGGAGCGTGTCGGTACCGACGTCGAGGGCGCCGTTATCATTCGTGTCTTCGTACAGCTTCGCAACCGCGATGTTCTCGGCGTCACGGCTCGTCCCGACCTCGTAGACCTTGATCGTGTCGATCGTCAGAGACTTGGTCGACAGGTTCGGGTAGGTCCCGTCGTTCTCGATGTTGAGGAGCATCACCGGGAAGTCCTCGGTGCCCTGCTCGACCTGGGTCCCCGGGGCGATGAGCGACGCGGGCTGCGTGCAGATGGCCTCGGCAGGCTCCACATAGATGTAGGCGCTCATCGGGCTGCCGGCCGCGTTCGGTATGCCGGCGTCATTGGTCGCCGGGCCGGTGATGTTCTCGATGCGGACGAAGGAGTCCGTCGGTGTGCCGGGCAGGATTGTGCTGCCGCCGGTGTCCGGGGCGCCATGGCTCCAACTCGTCGGCGAATTGAACCCATTGTTGAGTGCAACCGGCCGCTCGTCGAACTTCCTCACGTTCAGGGAGCCCGGGAAGGGGTCGCCCTGGAGGTCGCCCGGCGATGCGCTGAACCCGCCCCCGACTGTGCGCGACCCGTTGGTCTCCAGCTCATTGCGCCCATCGGCCTGCTCGATGATGACCGTCATGGTCTCTTCGGCAGTCTGATTACCGCCGATGTTCCGCTCGTCAATGTGCCAGATGTACATGCCCTTCGGTGACTGATCGCCGAAGTAGCTTCCACCGTTTACGTTGCGGTTCTCAACCAGGAAATACTCGCGCCATGAATTGGGATTAGCGAGATTGTCCCAGTTTCCCTGCCCAAGCGTCCAGCCTGCCGGGGCCGTCGGGTTCTTGCTCGCGTAGACGGACAGCGGGTGCGCCGGCAACTTCAGGATCACCGGGTCCCGCAGGGTCGTTTCGACCTGCCATATCTCCGTGCGCCCAAGGTCCTGGGTAACCGGCGTCTCCTGCGCCCAGGGGCCCAGGGCCAAATTCCTCAGCTTGTGCCACGGATCGATGCGCACCCCATGGGCCATCACAGAGTATGGACCCACGGCCGCACACTCGAAGAAGAAGGGCACCGGCGGAGGGCCGTAGGCCCCCAGGTTCGCGTAGAAGTCCTTGTCGTACAGGTCGACCGTACCGAAGGTATGTCCCACCTCGTGCGCAAGCAGCGTGAGGCCGGCTCCCTCGGGGACGGTCGCCGTGCTGCCGCCCGCGTGGGGGATGATGGATGCGTTCGGGTCACCCTCGGACTGTTCGGCATCAGGAAACAGGAAAATGATCCGGTTGTAGCCGCTCGTGGTGATGCCCCGATCGGCCAGGGTCTGGTAGACGTCGCCTCGCAGAGCACCCACGCTGTGGGGCCCGCCTGAGAACACATTCCCGCTGTTCGGGTAGTTGTGGTCGGTCGTGTCGTGGTCGTAAGGCCACGGTCGGTCGACGTGCGATCCCTCAGACGTACCCGCGATCGGGTCGGTGTAGCTGCCCCGCATCAGCGTCGACAACTGGTAGGCGCTCTCGCCGCCGAAGTTGTGGTCGTGGGTGTAGTAGCAGAAGCTCAGGAGACGGTTACCGTCCGCCGAACCAAGAACGTCGTTCGTGCCGAAGGTCGTATTGCTCAGGTTGCCGCAGCCCTGCCCCTGGCCACGATACCCCGTGCTACTACTGTTCCAGGTACCGCCCGCGGCCGTCGCGCTCCAACTCCCCCCCGACACCAGCTCGTAATCAATGCGTTTCGTCGCGTCGCCCTGATCGACAAACTCCCAGCCGCCGTTCAGGACGGTCCAGCGGCGGTTATCCCACGGGTCCTGAACGCGGTCGCCCGTCAGTATGAGAGACACCGTGCCGGTCTGCGTGTCGGCCGTAACTGAGTCGATGTCCTGGCTCTGGTAGACGCTCACTGTGACAGTGCCCAGGCTCCCGACCGGCTGGCGGAAGAAGAAGGTGACGCCTTCGGCGTACAGGCTGGCCCGGACGATCATCGGTCCGGTCGGGTCTTGGGGCCGCAGCAGCGGCGTGCCCGGCTGCACGGCGTAGTGCGTGCCGAATGGATAAGGCGCCCGGTCCAGGATATGGTGGTCGTGCACCCAGCCGACGATATTGCTGTAGTCTCCCTCAATGCTGATGTGACCGTGGGAGTTCTGGTAGTAGTAGTTGTACAGCGACATCGGGTTGGCTTTGTTGAAGACGAGGTTGAACCAGTCGTTCTGAAGCGTCATCTCGGGTTTCGAGTTCGTGCCCGTCTCGCCGCCCGCTCTGGGATGAGAGGCGTTGGAGGTCGCAGTCGCCGACCCAGACCACCCGGCGGTTCCGGCCATACCAATGGGGCACCCCGCAGAGAGCGTTCCGCCCGGCGAGTCCGCGAACCAATGGGGCGGATCAGCGCCCTCCCAGGCGTGGTTGTTCCCGTCCATCGGGTGCTGGCGTAGCGCCTCATAGTCCCCGCCCGTCAGGTAGTACGTGCCGTTCCTGCTCCGCGTAGCCGCAGCAGTCGGCCGCGGGTCGTTCCAATGCGGGAACTCCGGCGCGATAACGATGACCTTCATCTGCTGCACCGAGGCCGTGCCGACGCGCCCCGGGAGCAGGCCGCCGCCGGCCGCGGGCACCACCATGAAGCCGTGGTCCCGTGCCTGCTTCAGAAGCTTGATGGCTTCGGCGCGCTCCTCGGTGTTGACCAGGCCGAAGAGGATCTGCTTGTAGTGCTTCCCGAGGTAGGAGTACGCGTCGATGAGTTGCCCCCGGCCCTCGAACTCCACCCGCTCCGCCGGGTCGTTGGAGTTGCGCACCGTGTAGAAGTCGAGGATCGCGCCTTCGGGCAACTGCAGGTCGTCGATGACGCGGACCTTCTTCTCGCGCTCCTGGCTGCGCATCCACCGCTCAACGGCATCCCCCGAGACCCCCACCTTCCCCTGCTCGAACTTGACGGCCTGCCGGCGGGAATCGCCGACCTTGATGTTGATAAGTCGCGCCTGCGCGCTCGTCGCAGACAGCGCTATCAGCAAGGCCAGCATCGCGCCCAGAATGCTCTGGATGCAAGTGGGTCGAAGCTTCGAGTGTGACATCGAATCTCCTCCTCGGAGGTGCGACACAGTGCAGCAAGTGCGGTGGGGCGCAGGGGAACGTTCCCCAACTCCCAGCCCTCCGGGTACGAACCAGTTGTGGACGATTGCGCGTTACGGCTGATCGGCGACCGTCAGCGCCGCGGGACGCGGCGCTGACGGTTAGCTTCTAGCGGCTTACCTGCAGGCCAGTAACCGACGAAGCGACCTGGCCGTTCTCAGCCTCGGCCTCAATGCGCACCAGGTAGCGACCAGACGGGACGCGAGTCCCGCTCTGCGACCGCAGGTTCCACGCGACCGTGTTGGCGCCCTTGGTTGCGGCCCCGCCTCCCACTTCACGCACCACACGACCGGAGATGTTCATCACCGTGACCGTCACATTCGCGTCCGTGCTCAGCGTGTATGCAACGGCCGCGCCGGTACCGGTCTGTCGGGCAGTTGCGGCGCTGACGACCAGGCCACTTTCAGTCTTCGGACCGATCTCCAGACGGAACTTGCGCGTGCCACTCTCGTCGGCCGCGTAGCTGTACACGCCGAGCGTCCGCGCATACAGCCGCTTGCCTGTGGCCTGATCGACGAGGGTCACCGACTTCTCGGCAGGCACCCCCGACAAGTCAGGCAGCGCGAGCTCAACCGTCGCTCCGACCATATCAGTCGCCACGACGAAGTCCCACGTATCGCTGCCGGCACTCGCGGAGCGCACGTCGCACGCCAGACGCCCGCCATCGCTATTCGCGAAGTACAGGTCAACGAATGGCGAGAGGGCCGGCGGATTCTCGATCTGCAGGCTGTCGTCGGAGCCCTGCACCACGCCGGCCAGGCCCAGGCTGTCTGCGCGATTATCGGCGCGGACAACAATCGGGACCAAGTAGTCGCCGGCGCTGAGCTTCAGAGACGGCTTCTCGGCGTCCGCGAGGCCCGCTGTCGCCACGGTCACGACCTGCTTGTGATCGGCCTTTATCCAGAAGCCCGCGTTCTTCGGCACGGTGTCCGTGAGAGTGCCGTCCGCACTCGGCGGAAGCATATCCGTGACGATGATATACGGGTCTGGGCCCTGCGGGTTATGCAGGAACCCGTAGTCGCGAACCGACTGTCCGGGCGATATATGCAGGGCGCTCCACGGCAGGGAGCGGTCGAGCATGTTCCCGGCCATGTTCCAGCCGCCTTCGAGGCTCAGGCTGAAGTCGATGCTCGTATCCACCGGCTGCAGCGTCTGGATCGTCAGTTGCGCGTCGGCACCGGTGTTGTTCCGCAGCCAGAAGGAGCGGCCCGGTGTCATTTCGTACTGCACCGGAAGCGGGGACCCGGGGTCTCCCTTGATGTACTTGTCGTCGCCGGCCCTTGTCGGATCCCAGCGCGCCACATCGACCCCGGCGGGCACATTCATCACCGGGTTCAGATTCTGCGGCACCACCGGTATCGCGACCATCTGCAGGCCTGGCGACAGTGTCAGTTTGTATACCTCATAGCCGGTGAAGTCGATGTCCTGCGTGTTGCCGGTAACATTCACATCTCGCTGGGCCGGATTGAAGACCCAGTCGACATCGCCGGGCTTAACGCTGTAGAAACCACCCGCCACACCGTCGATGAAGTACGCGCCGCTCGCGTTCGTGCGGTGCACAATCGGCTGTCCCGCTGGGTCCTCGAAGGCCACCGGCTGGCCGTCCTGGTCGAGCAACTCCACGACGATGTCTTCCAGGCGTGACCCGTCCGAGGCCAAGATCGTGCCGCTTACGAAGAAGCGCTCAACGTCCCCGACAAACGTCGGGACGTTCACGATCGGGTCGGCGGGGTCGGTCGGCACGGTGACGTTGAGGGTCTGCGGCTCGAAAGCGTACCCATCAAGCTGCGCGACCAGGGTGTATTCGTCGGCGGCGACGTCCTCGATCTGGTACGTTCCGTCGGCCGCCGTTGTCACTTCGCGGACTCCGTTCGATACGCGCACGCCCGGCAGCGGGGCATCGTCCGTGTCCGTCACGCTGCCGACCATCGTGTATCCCTTCTGCGCGGTGAAGTCAGCGCGCTGTGGGGACGGCGGGACATGCAACGGTACGCTCTGGGCCGGCGTGAACGCCAGGCCAGGCTTGCTGGGCACCACATAGTAGTCACCCTCGGCCAGACCCTCGACCACGTAGTTGCCCGCTGCGTCCGTAGTGGCATCGATGAACAAGCCACCGGTCACGGGGTACGCGCGGACCGTGATGCCCTCAAGCACGTCGGGATCCTCGGCCTTGAGCGCGTCGGGGGCGATGATGGTGCCCTCGATCTCATAGACCGGCGGGCCGGCGATCGTGAACCGGTAGTCCAGCGTCCTCGTGTTCGGCGGCACAATCGGGTCAGCCGTTGCGTCGCCGGAAAGGTCGCTGACTTCGACGTGCACCTGGATGGCCACGAGGTACTCGAAGTCGGTCGGCGGGTCATAGACCACATGGCTTGTGTCGCCGGTCGTCGTTATGGTCAGGTCCGCCGGGTCGATGGTCGTCGGGACCCCGTTCACGCTGACGATGAGCTGCAGCGAGTTAATGTCTACGCCGGCGCCCGTGTCGCGGACATCGAACTCAATGTTCGTGTCGCGCGCGACATCGGCATCGCCGTCGTCGGGGCTCAGGTTCAGGATTTCCGGCGGCGCCGCGTCACTGGAGGTCACCGGACTCGGCGTCGCGGCGGTCAGATCGGACTCGTTGACGCCGTCCCACGCGGCGATGGCGTAGTAGTATTCGGTACCGTCCGTCACAGACATGTCGCGGTATTCGGTCGCTCCCGCGAGCGGTGAGTACAGCGGCGCGTTGGTGCCCAGGTCGGCCGCGTCGAGCTCGCGGTACAGGCGGTACTCGATGACGTCGCCGTAGCCCGCACCGTCGTCCGGTGACGGGCCCCAGTTGAGGTCGATGATGCCTCCGTCAGCCGGATCCACCGCATTCAGGAACGTCGGGGCTCCGGGCGAGATGTTGTCGTCCGCGCTGACCGGGCCCTCCACGTTGGAGTCGAAGGACTGATCAAGCGGGTCGATCGGCACATACTGGTCAGGCGTCGCTGGATCGCCGTCGTCCGGCAGCTTGTCCGGCAGACCGTCCTTGTCGGCATCGATGGTGGGCCCATCGTACGCCCGGACCATGTAGTAGTACGGCACGGCCTTCTGCAGGCCCGTGTCCATGCCCGGCGGCGGATCAATGCCCGCGTACGAGGGCTTATTGTCCGCCTCAATGACGATAACGGGCGGATCGGCGAAGGGCGCGCCCGTCTCGTTGCGGTACAGGTGGTACTCGACGACGTCGTCGGCCCCACCGCCGTCATCCAGGGACGCATTGAAGCGGAACTGGATGGAATCGCCGTTGTCGTCGGGAGTGTCGAAGACAAACAACTGCTCCGGGTTGTCGGGTCGGCCGTCCACGATCGGGCCATTGTAGCGGTCGTTCGGCAGAGTGCCGAGAGCCGGGAGCCGCGCCGTATCCAGCCCATCGGAGGCGATGAAGAAGTACGTATGCGGTGTGCCCTCGGACAGCCCCGGCGGCACCGGCGCGGTGTACGTGTACTCCGCCCCGCCACCATTCTCGGTGTAATCGGAGTCGCTGGGGTCGACCGGCTGCATGTCGTGGGCGACATTGTCGATGTAGACCTGAACATATGTCGGCGGATTGCCTCGCACGCCGGCGAACAGGTCATCGTCGATGTAGATGACAGTATACGTGAACTCGGTTCCCTGGGTGCCTGAGGCCGGGTCGGACGGCACACCGCTGTCGGGCTCGAGCCCCGGGAACTGCGGGCTGGTCGGATCGGGGTCGTATTCGTCGTCGTCATCCGGGAAGACCAGCCGAGGCGACGTATTCGCCGCCACCTTCGGACCGGGGGCGGCGTCGAAAATGAAGTGGTCACCCGCGGTGACACCCTCGCCGCCCAAGTTGACGGCCGGGGCCGGAGGAACAGCGTCGTCAACGATCGTGAGTGTTGAGCCGGCGTTCGACGCGATGGTGTACACATTCCCCGCCGCGCTGCCGTCCAGCATCCGGATGGTGATCCCGGCGCCGCCGTCGAAGCGACCGTCCGGGAATACCTTGCCGCCCACGCTGTAGTCGAGGGTCAGGGCGCCTACTGGGTCGGATACGCTCGCCACGGGCCCCATGAAGGGCAGCGGGGAACTGGGCGGGTAGGCCGTCTGGGGAGGGTAGCGCTCCTCGCCGTCCGACGCCTGGGCCCGCATGAAGTGCTGGCCTTCGGTCAACTGGATTTCCGCACTACGATACACCACGCCGTCGGTGTAGACCGTGTCGCCCGGATCGTCAGGGAACAGGTTCAGGGTGGTCGTCCCGTCCAGCTCAAGCCGGATGAAGCTGGGCGCGTTGTTCTCCTGGTCGACGTAGGTGACGTAGAAGATGAACGGCGTCGACGTGCTGCCGTCCGGCGCGTTGCCCACATCCTGCGGCAGGAACCTGAAGTCCACAAGCTCCGGCGCTGTGTTCGCAATCACCTGAGGGCCGGCGAAGGACAGCGCGTTCGGGAAGCGGACGTATTCTCCCTCGACATGGACGTTGGTGTCATTCGGGTGGGTCCAGCTGCCCCAGTCGTCGGCGAACTCGAAGAAGTACCGGTGGTTGCCGGGCCCCAGGATGATGTTGGTGCCCGTGTTGAATACGTAGACGACGCCGTCGGTGTAGTCGTCGTCGCTGGAGTCTTCCTTGGCCATTGCGGTCCGTTGGGCGATGTAGAACACGTCGCCGGAAGCCGCGCCGTCGGTCTGCAAGAGCCCCGGGTGGTCCGGATCGTTCGGGTCGGCCACCAGGTTAATAGTGGTGTCGCTGTTGCTAACGATCCGGTAAGTCTTACGCACGGCGGCCCCGTCCTCCATGACCACGTACAGGCCCGCCAGCTCGTTGTCGGTGAAGGTGTGGGCGGTGCTGTTCGTGTAGCTCAGTTCAGACTCGCTGACCGGGTCCACCGACAGCGAGTTCGTCCCGTACAGGTCGCCGAAGATGTCGACGTACATGTAGGCGATGAAGGGGCGATCGCCAAGGGCCCCGGCAACGCTTGCCTCTCCGTCCGCATCGCGGTAGGTCACGCGGAAGGTGAAGGGGTCTCCGGTGTTCCCCACCGTCGGAGTGACCGACGCGTTCTCGAGAATTGGCTTCTGATTCACGCGGAACCAGTAGTAGTCCTGCCCGGTGGCGTTGACAGGTACGCCGACGTCGCCCGGGTCATCGAGAGTTCGCTGCGCATTGTTCTCATCGCGGAAGGTGTATCGGTCCGGGCGGTCCGGGAATCTCGCCGTGCGCGTCGAGTCGATGGCCTCGAAGTAGTAGTTGTACTCCCCGATGCCGCCACCCATTTGGGACGAGGCCGTCGGCAACTGGTCAGGGGTGGCCTGGTACTGGAACACGCAGCCATCCGTGTAGTCGTTGTCGGCCGGACTCGCCTTCTCCATCGTGTAAGAGAACCACGCCCCCGGAGTGCTGTCCGGGTCGTTGCGGCGGATGTACACACGCATGAACCGCGGCGCAACGTTCTCCGAGTGCCAGTAGTTCACCCGCAACGTGAAGTTCGTGCTGGCGGTCCACTTGCCGCCCCGGAAGGGCGTCGGCGAGATCTCGTTCCAGATATTCGCAAAGTTCGGCAAGATCGTGTCATCATTGGTGTACTTCCACGGGTCGACCGGGCCTACCCCGGTCTCGGGAGCAAACGGGTCGGGGTTGGCGCCGATCGCCCCGCCCGGGATGGCGGCGTTGTTCGGAATATCGTTGTCGATGTACCCACCTGCGACGATGGGATCGCTGCTGCTCCAGACGGTGCTGAAATCCGGCGTACCGTAAGTGCCGTTCAGGGACGGCAGCAGCGTAGTCATTCCGCCCTCGCGGTGCGTCAGCCCGAAGAACGGGTGCGCGGTCAGGACGGGATTGACGTTGAGCTGCCCAGGGCCTCCAGGTCGGAGGGGATGTCACTGTCGGACAGCGCGTTGTGGGACTTAAGCGTGTAACCGTAGGGGTCAGGCTGGTTGACGGAGGTATCGCCGAACCGGCGCATGTTCGTCCAACTGTACTCCGGCCCGCCCTGCTGCTGGTTGTACACGCTCTGGCGGCTGCGGTGTACGCCGGAGCGCAGACCGTCCACTCGGCGGGCTTCGGGGGCCACCCGGTGCAGGTACTCGACGTGGGCGTCGTTGCCGGGCCACCCTACCTGGACCCAGCCGCGGTTACCGACTGGCGCGAAGTCGTCAGTGGCCCAGAACTCATACGTGTGTGGGCCGGCGGTGAGTGATACGTAGTTGTTTGAGGCCGGCCGGCCGGCCAGACGTACGGCGTAGTTGTCCCACGCGTCCTGCCCCGGCAGGTCGAAGGGAAACAGGAAGATGTTGTCGATGAAGTTCAGGTAGTCAGTGGGACGTACCGTGTACGTGAACATGGCGCCATCGGTATACGTGGTGTCGGCAGGGTCCTCCGGCATCATGTAGTGTGGCGCCCAGTGCTGGCCGTCAATAACCAGGAGGACCTGTGGCTCAGTGGCGCCGCGTTGGTCATACTCGCTTCGAGCGTAACCCACCTGGTCCAGCCACGGGTCTGTGGTGCGGCCGTACAGCCAGTTGAACTGGGTCACTGAGTCGGGGTCGCTGCGACGTGACGGCCATCCCCGCGCGCGGTCGTAGAAGGAGTTGTCGTAACTGCTGGGCGGAAAGTCCTCCGAGGTCCGCCACCGAGGAGGCAGGTTCAGACCGGAGTACAGGCCGGAGGTATAGCGGACACGGAACTTGTAGGCTGAACTGCCACTGCCGCTGTCGGCGAGGACCTCTACGGGCCCAACGCTGATCGGGTCGATAGTCGTCCCGCCGGGGCCCGGGCGGTTCCAGTCCAGGTAGTCGTCGTTGTCATGTACGGTTCGGTAACCGGGCTGGCTCGTTAGAACGGTGTCGGAGACCTCGCCGCTGTCCGTGTTGTAGGTGCGGATGGTGAATGTGACATAGTAGGTATTCGCGTTCGTGGGCCGCGTGGTGTTCGAGCCCGGGGAGCCGCCATACCCGACGACGAACGGCCAGTCGGCGGGGCGCTCATTGAAGGCATTCGCCCTGCCGCAGAAGGGCCCGATTGTCAGGAACCTGGGGCTGTGGCCCCAACTGTTCATGACGGTGGTATCCTGATTCAGACGTCCGTAGACACTGCTGGTCCCGGACTGGACGACCGTCCTCAGGGGAAGGGTCGACCCAGGCGCGTAGCCGTCCGCCTCGCTGAGTCCGCTGATGGTGCAGGAGTAGATCTCCTCGGTGGCGCTGAGGCCCACCTGCACTCTGGCCCAGCGACAGGAGTTGGCGGTCGCGAGTGGCGGCCAGACCCAAGTCCCGTCGATGCTTGCGGCCGAGACCCGATCCACCGGGATCAGCGTCGCCGCTGCCAGAATAATCGGGAGTAATGAGATCAGTGCGCGGTCTTGAACTCGAGGCTTGGAGGTACGCACAGTCTTTTGCCTCCTCGGCTGTTGCGTGGTCAGATCCCCGTCCGCTCGCCTACGCAATCCCCGTCTGACCCCGAGACCCGGCCGTTGTTGAGAACGCTGTCTTCTGCTGCCTGTGTTCTTGTCCTAACAGCCAAACAGACGCACACTGAACGCCTCTTCCAACAACACGGCCGGAAGCGGGCGTCTCACGCACGTTGCATTTGGCATACTTCCTAGGCGTCCAAACACAGAACGTCGCTTACTGCTCCACCCTCTCACTGTGGGCGCAGTGATCCCTTGCCGCCAGAGCAGCCTATAGACACGAGTCTTGACGCAGGCCATTGTAACGCAATGAAAGCAAGCAAGTCAACCGCGCCTCAGCACGGTCGGCAGGCGGCCTCCCGGCTTGGCGTAGCCCTGTCCTGTGCGGCTGTCGTGCCACGTATGCGGGCCGTCCCCCGCGACGATAAGCTGACCGTCAACCCTTCCAATTCCAGCATCCAGGCCTTCAGGGGGAGTCCTGCCCCAAACCCGGTCAGTGAACCGTCCGCACCGACGACCCGGTGGCAGGGAACGAAAGGCGCGAACGGGTTTCGGCGCATCACCTGTCCCACGGCTCGCGCGGCGGCCGGAATCCCGACCTGAACGGCCAGTTCGCCGTAGCTCACGCATTGGCCGCGAGGAATTCGTCGGCACTGCAGCAATACCGAGCGCGCAAAGGGTGTGAGATCCGCCAGATCAAGGCCCGGCGTGTAAAATTCCGTTTCGTCTCCTCGGAAATAGCTGACCAGCCATGCGCAGGCCTGCTCAAGCAAGGCATCGTCTTGACTTTGAGACACTTCAGGCAGCGAGAGTTCCGCGAGCGCCGCCGTTTCGGTGTCCCGGGGCAGGCAGGACCTCCACAGGCCCTGTCCCCGCGATGCCACCGCACACCACCCGATCGGCGTCTGGACCGTTGCATGAATCAACGGTCGACAGCCAGCCTGGTTCCATGTTTCTTCGGTCTGACTATCTCGGCCCATGGCCTCTGAGTCCTTCCTGTTGAGGAGACCCATTCACCACAAAAGGCCCGGCGACCTCCTGGGTCGCCGGGCCTTTATGTTCGGTGCGGTCCAGACGGCGGGCATTACCACTCCGGCTGGACGTTTACGTGCTGCTTGGCCCACTCTCCGTCGAGGGCTCTGCGGTAGAACACCATCACGTAGTTTCCGTTCTTCTTGGCCTTCTCCAGAGCCTTCTCATAGTCTGCCAACTTAGCAACCTCGTCGCGGTTGATCATGTAGATCACGTCGCCGCGTCTCAGCTTGCCGAAGGCGGGGCCGTCGGGATCAATCTTCATAACAACCACCCCGTCGCGGCCTTCGAAGCCCAGGGCCTCGGCGGTGTTCGCCGTCATGCCCTCAACCGTGATGCCGAGAGCGGACACCTCCTCGGGCACGGTAGCCTCGTCCTTGATCTCCTCAAGCCCGGTGTACTTCGCCGGCATCTCACCGAGCTTCACCTTGACCTGCCCGGGCTTCTTGTCGCGGATGATGTCGATCGTGACCACCGTGCCGGGGCCGGCGCCGGAGATCGCTTTCTGAACATCCCACGTCGTCAAGACCTTCTGGCCTTCCACGGCGACAATGACGTCATGCATCCTCAGATCGCTCTTGGCCGCTGGACCTTCCTTATTGATGTCCTCAACCAGTACGCCGCCGTCCGGAGCGCCGAAGAAGTCCTGATCATTGTCCTCCAACTCAGAAATGCTGATGCCCAGCCAACCACGAGCGACCTTCTTGTGCTCGATGAGCTGCGGCACAACCGTCTGGGCGGTGTCAGCGGGAATGGCGAACCCAATGCCGACGTTCCCCTGGCTCATACTGCTGGACATGATCGCCACGTTGACCCCGATGACCTCGCCACGCAGGTTTACGAGGGGGCCGCCACTGTTGCCGGGGTTGATGGCCGCATCTGTCTGAATGATGTCCCCAATGCGGATGTAGCGGGGATCCTGCCCGGGGAGGAACCTGCCCTTGGCGCTGACGACGCCGACAGTGACAGTCTGCTCGAGCGTGAACGGGGCCCCGATCGCCATGACCCAGTGCCCGACGCGCAGCTTGTTGGAGGCACCCAGCTTGATAGTCGGCAGCTTGCGGCCGGCGTCGATCTTGATCACTGCCAGCTCAGTCTTCGGGTCGCTGCCGACAAGAGTGGCCGTGTAGGTCTTGCTGCTGTTTTTGGTGTCGTGCAGCTTGACCTTGATGGTCTCGGCGTCACGGACTACGTGGGAATTCGTGACAATGTAGCCGTCGTCCCGATAGATCCAGCCGGTGCCCAAGCTCTGGCCCTTGGGTCGTTGTCTGGGCGCTTTGCCGCCCTCTTTGTCCTTGAAGAACGGCTCGAAGAACGGGTGGTCCTTGAACAACTCCTCGAACTCGCCGATGTTGCCTGAGGGCCCCCGGGTCTCGACGTGGATGCTTACGACCGCCGGCAAGCAGCGCTCGGCCACGGAGACGAAGGTGTTCTCCAGAGCGACGGCGGCTGCCGCCGGCTCGACGGTGTCCTGAGCGACTACCGGAGCCTGCGCCCTCGGGTAGTAGAGCACCAGCCCCGTCAGTACAGCCCCAACCAGGACACTGAGCAGAATGATGGTGATGTGGGAGTGTCGATTCGCGATGGAACCTCTCGTCATTGGTACAGTGCCTCCTATTCGGATTGTGCCTCAACATGTCCGGAATCGTGTCTGTGAATGCATCGGATGGCCAAATCCCTCGGCCGCATCCGTCACGCGCTAGCGGGGACTTCTCGCGGAAGGCGTCGCTTCCGTATTGACGTGGAGCGGGGCTCGAAGGTTCGCTGTCCCGGACCACGAGGCTAGGTTCACCCAGGCATCTCTCATCTTGGGTAGTAACGCCTATGAGGCCTGGCGTAACTTCCGAATTCGAGACACTTTTGCCACGGGAAAGCGAGAGCAGAACGCAAGCGGCAGCCCTACTCCTGGGCCCTGTCGGGCGGAGGGGCTGCCGTCGTTACCGGTGATGGCTGCAAGCGGCTGTGCGTGAAGACTAGCCTGCCAGCGCCTTCTCGACCATGGTCGCAAGGGAGTCCTCGGGCTGGACACCGATCTCCTGGGCCACGACCTCGCCGTCCTTGAAGACCATGAGCGTAGGGATGCTGCGGATGCCGAGCTTCGTGGCCACAGCCCCGGCTTCGTCGACATTGACCTTCGCTACGACGATCTTGTCGCCGTAGCGCGTGGCTATCGCCGCGACGATCGGCCCGACCATCCGGCACGGCCCACACCACGGGGCCCAAAAATCCACCAATACGGGCTTGTCGGTGTTCTTCACGAAATCATTGAAAGTTGCGTCGGAGAGTTCCTGCATGTTCGCCATCCAAATTCCTCCAGTTTGAGTGTACTGCCCGGATTATCTGAAACACAACTACCCTTCCTGACGATTCCCGCGGGTCAAACATTCCACAAAGTACCCAACTGCTATCCCACAGGCGAGGCCGCACGCATCGGCGAGCAGGTCCCATGGCGAGCACGTGCGCCCTGGAATCGGGATCTGGTGTAGCTCGTCGAGTACACCGTAAGCAAACCCGGCGGCGAAGGAGCGCGCTCCCGCCGCTTGCCAAGAGAGTCCTGGTTGCCGTCCACCGAACGCGCGCCGCAGCAGGCCACCGAGCACGGCGAAAACCGCCACGTGCGCCAACTTGTCAGCGTTCGGCAGATCGGGCCCCGACGGGAGCGAGGGTAGTGATGTCAGCGTGAGCATCATGAGCAGCCAAACGCCGACCGGCACCCACGCCGAGCGTCGCGACATCCTACCTTCCCGCCGCCTGGACCGTGTCCAAGTCGACAATTCCCTGCGCCTGAGCCAGGACCTTCCCGGCCTGGCCGACCACGTCCACCTTGACTTGGTGGCGGCCCGTCCCCAGCTCTGTCGGGTCGAGCTCGCAATTATACGGTTCGCTGTTCGTGACGGTCCACAGCCTGCCGTTCACGTAGAACTTGACATACCGCACCTCGTCGCTGCCCGCCACCACAGCCCGCAACTGGCCACCTGTCCCATCCTGGCCGAACTCAGCCAGCTCCTGCTGCAGCGCTACGCTGGTGGGGATTCGTGGGCCGGCGGGAGCCGCGCGGCGGCCCGTGACTGAGGGCGTTGTCCCATCGGCGGCCCGGCACAGCGTCTGTGCGCTGCCCCCCGTTGGGCCGGCGTTGTTCACGAGATGGTTCGCGATGACCAAGAGGCCGACCGAATGGAAGCCCGCCCGGTGCTTCAGCGTGCGCCCCGGGCCGTTTTTCGCCTCGAACAGGAAGCTGGGTATGCCGTGGTCAAGCCCGAAATGCCGGTGGCACAGTCGCCGGTCCTTGCCGGGCCCGTCATAATATATGTTGTATCGATGCCCGTAGATCCGCAACCACGACGCCAGGTCGGACGAGACTGGAATCGTGGTGTTGCTGACGAACGCCGGGATCCCGCCGCCCTGGCCGATCGTCTCCACGAAGTTCTCCCGATACGAGGCCCTCGAACTTGACCGCGGCAGCCCGTGGAGATCAACGAGAGCGTCCGGCTTCCACGCTCGCACGCCCTTCTCGATGGCCAATGTCTCCGGCTGCGAGAGCGCCTGCCAGTCGCGGTTGAGATCGGCATTCCGACCGTTGCGCCGACGGCTTCGGTCGGCAGAGTCCGGATTCGCCATGGGAACGAAGATGAAGGTCAGCCGCCGGAGTGTCTCCTGCTCCAGAGCGCCTTGCGAAGTCGCGAAGTGCTCAATGAGAGCCATTACGGCCTCGGTCCCGGACGGTTCGTTGCCATGTTGCCTCGCGACGACGAACAGGCGCTTGGTCTGCCCGAAGACGGACCCCGGCGCATGGAGAGCCACGCACAGGATGTCGCGCCCGCCGACGCTCCGGCCCAGGTTGACCAGGGACACCCGCTCCGACTCCGCAAGCCGCAGGAGCGTGGCGCGCATGGCCTCATATGTCCTGGGCTGGTCAGGGACGCGGCTGATGATCTGCTGCACAATATCGGCAGCAGAAGCCGCGCCGCCCCCGATGACGAGGGCCAGACACAGGCAGACAAGCGGCAGTTGTTGTCGACGTCGCATCATAATGGCGGTACTCGCTGCCCTTGGTCTGAGCCACAGGGATTCCGCGTCGGCCAACGGTGAGTGTGGCGTCGACTTGGTTCCGGCGGCACATGGCCTCAACCGTCCGTGTCTCCGTGGGACTGCATGAGGGCATTCGCGGCGTCGAGGTCCGACAGCCGCCCCACATCCATCCACCACGCGTCCCGGTCGAGAAACCCCCGCACGTCCTCGCCCGCTTCCAGCATAGCGGGGATAACATCGTACCCAAAGTCCAGGCCCGGCGCAAGGTAGTCCCAGACGCGGGGGCCGAAGATGTTCACCGCCGCGTGGCAGGGCTTCTCCA
>JALGSS010000202.1 GCA_029821745.1 Candidatus Zipacnadia bacterium | reverse complement strand
CGGCGCTCGAAGCGCATCTTCGCGCCTCGCATGATGACGTCCTTGTCGCTCTGATTGAAGCAACAGAACTGGTAGTCGCACTCGTATCGAAGAGCGGTCTTGACCCGGTTCATGACTCGTTGAAGGCTCTCGAGCTCGCCGTCGGATTTCTTGGTGTCGAAGGCGTCGCCGTCCTTCACCTCAATGACGACTGCGCGTCTTTGCTCGTTGTCCAGGGCCACAATGTCGAACTGCGTCGGGCGGCTCGAGTCGTCCGTTTTCAGGCTCTCGTTGAAATAGGCTTCGATCCGGCGCGAAAGCCCCAGGGAGAGTTGAGCGAGGCGCTCCTCAAGTCCCTGGGCGCGAATGGGGCAGTTGGAGCTCAGGAGCGCTTCGAGCTCATTGCCGTTGCGAATCGAGGTGGCGTGCACGCGGCTGATCAGCTCGCCCAGGCTGTTGATGCCGAACAGCCTGCCGTAGCCGGACCCGCCATCGGCTCGTCCGAGGGTCTCTCTAATGCGCGCCATGGGTCCACTTCCTGGTCGTCAACACTGGACTCACCACTCCGCCAGCAGTTCCGGGAGGCTGCCGCCGGGCGTCCCTGCTTGGGCGGCGTCTCTCCACAGCTCGGTTCCTCGCGTGGGCACGGCGACCTGCTGTGCCTGAGCTGCGCCGGCGGGCATCAGTCGCGAGAATGCGGGTAGGACAGAAGACTTCGCGGCCACCGTGGCACTGCTTGAGGGCAGATCAGCGGCGGCGAGCCGGGCACCCTCGAGCAGCGCCCTCAACGCCTCGCGCTGCTGCGACGACGCGGGCCAACCCGCGCCCAGCGTGACGTTCGCGATGAGCGCTCGCAGGGCGGCTCCCGCGGCGTTGTGGGCTCCCGGCGGCCCCTCGTAGCGCAGGGACGCGGCCATCCAGCACTTCTCCCCCAGAGCCCCGGGGGCGTCGGCGGTGGCGTACAGGCAGGAGGCCTCTCGGTGCTCGCCGCGAGCGTGGGCGAAGCCGGCTTCGGCATTCGGCAGCAGCTTCGACGCATTCGGGGCCCGCCCAGCGGCTGTGGCATTGAGCGAGGTGCTCTCGGCGAGGGACAACTTGGCCCCGTCGACCGCTGGTGCCCGCGCCTTGAGGACGAGGGGCTCGATGCCCTGGTCCGGCGGGAACTGAGACCCTTCCGCCCACCCCGCGCCCGCAAGAGCTTCGGTCAACTCCTTGTACATGGGGGCCTCGGGTTGGCGCCATGCGAACCGCGCGCCCGTTTCGGGATGGATGCCCTGAACGTCGATGGCGGGCGTCTCGTTGTAGAGCGTCACGCCTCCGGACAGCACCCAGCCCGGCGGGGGCTCGGCCTCCAGGGCCCTGTCGGCGCCGACCCACTTCCCGTTCTCGGTGATAGACACCGGGGGCAAGCTCAGAGGTCGGCAGCGGAAACTCGACAGGAACTCGGCCACGCGCAAGCGGTCTTCCCGCGTTGTGCCCCGAGCGAAGACAGCCACCTCAAGTAAATCGAGGGTGTCCCCGGGGGAGAACAGCGCCAGCCCTCGGGCCTGCCGGCCGTCGACCTCGAAGCTGCCCAGGGAGATCGCGGGGGCTCTGGCGCCCCAGTCTCTGCGGCTCTCAAGATTCAGCCACCGTGTCCCCAGACGGTTCGCCCACGCGCGTGTCGCCAGCAGTGCACGCTTCTCGACGGAGGCCTGACCACTGTTGAGCAGCGGCCAGATCGACACGCCGGTGCGCCGCGGATTGCTCGTCGGCCAGGCCATGATGCACCCGTCCTCCACCGTCACCTCCCAGTCGGATGGGAGGGTGAGAGTGAAGCCCCGTCGGTCCGTCACCTCGATGAGAGCAGGCGGCGTCACGTCGACCGGCTCGGGTGTCACGTCGACAGGATCAGGCGTCACGTCGACCGGCTCAGGCGTCACGTCGGGTGGTTCAGGCGTCACGTCGACAGGCGCGGGCGAAGTACCGGGAAACCCATCGGGTTGCGGAAGAGACGGTAGCGGCGTCCCGATCGGCGAGAACGTCCGGATAGCCTCCGAGTAGAAGGACCGGCGTACCTGCTCGGCTTGTTCAGGCCGGCAGAAGGTGCCCATGACCAGGTACCGTTGGTCGAACACGTAGGCGGCCCACAGCACCGTGAATTTCTCGCCGTCGGCGGAGGTAGCGCTGCCTACGACCGCCACGGCCTTCCCTCCGTCAGGCGCGGTGAAAGCCTCGAGAGTCTCGCGGGTGTAGCTGAATCGGGCGGCAAGCACCTGCTCATGGGCCTCCGCGGCCCTCTCCGGCGTCAACGCTTCCGCGACCGGGCTCCAAGCGATGATGTCCAGAGATGCCGCATCGTCGCCAGGGACCCCGACGGAAGCCCCGCGCCCCTCAATGATCTGCTTGACCTCCCAGTTGGCGGGAAGTCCGAGCTGCACGCCCACACCGGGGAACTCAACAATGTTGGAGAGCCGCGTGTCGGCGGAAGCCGGACAGGCAGCTATCGCGAGCGCCAAAACGACGGGCACGACAATCGGCACGCTCCGGGGCCGGTGGTTTGCGTGGACGTTCTCGGGTGTCATCGCGGGCGACATTGTTCGCAGCGCTCAGGATACCTCTCGGGGTTAGGGACAGGGCGCAATCGCGACGCCCCGGGTCCGGTGTCTAGGTTCCCATCATACCAGAGAAATGGTGCAGATGGCGAGTAGTGGGAGTGAAATGTGCGCGGTCGCGGGTTGCCTTTCGGGCGAAAACATAGTATACTTGAGCCCATTGCACTAAAGCATAGTGATGATACTAGGGTAATGCGGAGGGCGACATGCCTTCATACTTCTCGCGACGGTACACAATCACGAATAGGCCCGGGGGAACACCGACGGGGCCCACGGACCCAGGATCGGGCGACAACGCCTTCGCACCCCCAACGGACCTCGCGGAGACTCCCGACGCGTATGAGGTGCGCATGGAACTGGCCGGGGTGGACCCCGAGGACGTGAACATCACCGTATCCTCGGACGACCAGACCGTGGTGATTGAGGGTACGCGCCGCGCTTCGCGCGTGGATGGATCGTGCCGATATCTGAACCTCGAGATTCAGTATGGTGACTTCGCCCGGGTGGTTAGACTCACGGCCCCCGTGGACCGCGATGGCGCGACGGCGGGCTACGACAACGGCATGCTGCTGATTCGACTCCCGAAGCGCCGTCCGAGCGGGCAGGTCAGGCAGGTCACGATTGAGCGCGGTGACTAGTCGGCGGCATCGTTGAGCGGAGAACGCCCCAGCGCCCTTACGGGCGATGAGATAATGGAGTGGACACCATGGTACACATAGGGGACAGACGGGCCGATCAGGATTTTGAGCTTCCCGCCAGCGTGCCTGTGTTGCCGCTGGAGAACATGGTCGTGTTCCCGCAGATGATGGTCCCTCTGTCGGTAGAGAACGAGGAAGATGTGAGGGCCATCGAGCGCGCGGCGACCGGCGACCGGATGCTGGCATTGGTGGCGATGAAGGACGACGAGGACGCCCCGCTGAGTCGGCGGCTATACGATGTGGGCACTCTGGCCGGCATCCACAAGATGATCCAGATGCCGGACGACGCCCGCAACCTGGTCTTGCGCAGTCAGGCGCGGGTGCGCGTAACCGAGATCGTGGAGACGGAACCGGTTCTGATGGCCCGCGTTGAGCTAGTTGAGGACCAGCCGAAGGACACGGCTGAAGCCGACGCGCTCTTCACGAATCTGCTGCGGACCTTCGAGAAGCTGGTGGAACTGTCGCCGTATCTGCCCGAGGAGGCCTACGTTCAGGCGCTGAACGTTGGGTCGCCCGGGACACTGTGCGATCTTGTTGCGTCGGCGATTCCGCTGAGCATCGAGGACCAGCAGCGTGTGCTGGGCTCTCTGGACGTGGAAGAACGGCTGAAAATCGTGAACGGCCTCGCGCACCAGGCCCTCTCCGCTTTGGAGCTCGCGGACAAGGTTGGGACGGACGCCCGGGCGGAGATCGAGAAGAGCCAGCGCGAGTACATGCTCCGTGAGCAGCTCAAGGCCATCCAGAAGGAACTGGGAGAAGAGACCGAAGGCGAGGAAGTCGATGACCTGCGGGAGCGTCTCGCGACCGCGGGGCTGCCTGACGGGGCCTGGAAGGCGGCGAGCCGCGAACTGCTGCGGCTCGAGCGCATCAATCCGGCGGCGGCGGAGTACAGTGTGGTCCGCACGTACCTTGAGTGGCTCGCAGAGCTGCCCTGGAGCAAATCCAGCGACGAGACCATCGATGTGGAGAACGCTCAGAAGGTGCTTGATGAGGACCACTATGATCTCGAGGAGGTCAAGGACCGTATCGTCGAGTACCTGGCTGTCCGCAAGATCAAGAGCGACATGAAGGGTCCGATCCTGTGCTTTGTGGGCCCGCCGGGCGTGGGGAAGACTTCGCTGGGGAAGAGCATTGCGCGGGCGACAGGCCGCGAATTCATACGAATGTCTCTGGGGGGCATCCGCGATGAGGCCGAAGTGCGCGGGCACCGGCGCACGTATGTCGGTGCGCTGCCCGGCCGCATCATCCGAGCGGTACGCGACGCGGGCACGAACAACCCGGTGATCATGCTGGACGAGGTGGACAAGATCGGCGCGGACTTCCGAGGCGACCCGTCGTCAGCGCTGCTGGAAGTGCTCGACCCGCAGCAGAACAACACCTTCAGCGATCATTACCTGGAGGTGCCCTTCGACCTGTCGAAAGTCATGTTCATCTGCACGGCCAATGTGCTGCAGACGATCCCGGCTCCGCTGCTGGACCGTATGGAATTGATCCAACTCGCGGGGTACACGGAAGAGGAGAAGCTGCACATCGCCAAACGGTTCCTGCTCCCGAGGCAGCGACACGAACACGGTCTCACCGCGAAGCAGGTGAAGATCACGGACGCGGGTCTGCGCGGGGTGATCGGCAGGTACACGCGTGAGGCCGGCGTGCGTAATCTGGAGCGTCAGATTGGCACGATCTGCCGGAAGATCGCCCGCAAGGTCGCTGCGGGAGAGACGGATCTTCCCACGGTGGGCGCGAGTGTTCTCCAAGACTACCTTGGCCGACAGAAGGTGTTTCCGGAAGCACGCGATCGGGTGACGACGCCGGGCGTAGTGACTGGTCTGGCCTGGACACAGGCGGGCGGCGAGATTCTCTTCGTCGAGGCCTCGCGAATGCCCGGCGGCAAGGGTTTCAAGCTCACGGGGCAGCTTGGCGAGGTGATGCAAGAATCCGCTGACGCAGCCCTGAGCTACGTACGGGCGAACGCGGCGGCCCTCGGCATTGAGGAGGATTTCTTCGAGAAGAGCGACATCCATATACATGTGCCCACCGGCGCCGTGCCGAAGGACGGACCATCGGCAGGAGTGACGATGGTTACAGCGCTGGTCTCGTTGCTGACGGGCAAGACGGTGGACTGCGATCTGGGGATGACGGGCGAGATCACTCTGCGCGGCAAGGTGCTGCCTATCGGGGGCGTGAAGGAGAAAAGCCTTGCGGCCCGGCGGGCCGGTCTCGACACGATCGTCGTTCCTGCGCAGAACAAAGGGGACGTTGACGAGCTGGCCGACGACCTCAAGGGCGACCTGACATTCGTCTTCGCGCAGACCATTGATGATGTGCTGAAGGCGGCTCTCAGGGGCTGAGGTCGGCCCTATTGGCGTGGCCCTTTCCCATCGCCCCGTGAGCAATGCCGGAGAAAGTCCGTCTGTGAGCCCATCGGGGCGATTAGCCCCGGACAGGGCCGGGTATACTAGTAAGTCAACAAGAGCAGCGGCGGCGCAGGAGGCGGTCCCGATGAGATCATTACCCCGAATCGTGATTGGCGGCGGTACTATTGCACTCGTTCTCCTGATGGTGATTGCCTCGGGTCCCGCGACAGCAGACCGTTGGGGCTGGTCCTATGGATACGGCGAAGGAATAGGCACGTACCGCGTGCCTGACTGGCCCGACCGCAGTGACGACCGGGGTTACTACGGCTATCCGGAGTACAGCTATGACCGCGGGACATACGCCCCCAGGCAGTACCGCTATGTCGTCCCGCCCAGCCAGATCTACTACTTCCCAGGCACACGCTACTACCAGTACAACGTGCCCAAGAACCTGGACCAGGGAAACCGCTCGTACAGCCCGTACAGTCCCGGCGACGATCGGTCGAGCCGTCGCGGCCGGCGAGGCACGCGATCCAATCGCCGCAACCGGCGCGGCTCGGGGCGCGTCTTCCACACCGGGTGACGCTTCAGCAATTCCCTGAAACTTGCGTTATCATCGCCGTCTGTCGACAGCGGCCCTCAAGGGCGGTCCCGCGAGAACGTGGGGCCGCCTTTGCTCTTGGTGCGCCCGGCGGACCTGACGAGGAGATTCACTAGCTGCGCCGAAATGAGTACCCGCAGACTGACCGGGCCCGATGCTCGGAGTACCATTCTCATGACGAACAGGTGATCTAATGTCCGATGTCAAGCGCGTACTTGTACTGGGCTGCGGCTCAATCGGTGAGCGGCATATCCGCTGCATGACCGCTGTTGGCGGAGACGGCGTCGAGATTATCGCGTGCGACACGCGGCAAGAGCGTCTCGACGCGATGACGGAACTCTACGGGGTCACCGATACCGCGATATCATACGATGACGCCGACCTATCCGATGTGGACGCCGTGATGGTCTGCACCCCGACGCATCTGCACATCGACCCCGCGATGCGGGCTGCCGAAGCGGGATGCCATCTGTTCGTCGAGAAGCCCATCTCCAACACCCTGGATGGCGTCGGTGACCTTGTGAAGCTCTGCCGGGACAGGGAACTCATCCTGCAGATGGGCTACGTCATGCGGCACCACCCGAACCTGAAGGAAATCAAGGCGCTGCTGGACATCGGCAAGATCGGCGAAGTGAACATGGCCCAGATCAAGTCGGGGTACTTCATCGGCAAGTACCGGCCGGAATACTCGCAACTCTACTGGGCCCACGCGGCCACGGGTGGCGGAGTCATCTGGGACGCCTCGCACCAGCAGGACTGGATCCAGTGGCTGCTGGGCCCGATCACCCATGTCGCCGCGATGCGCGCCCACTTCATGCTGGACATCGACGAGGACGTCGAGGATTCCGCGGTGATGATGCTGCGGTTCGCCGGCGGGGCCCTGGGCAGCGTGAGTCTGAGCAACTGCCAGCAGAACTACAAGGGCGGCGTCGAGCTCAACGGGACAAAGGGCAGCATCGAGTGGAGCTACGGGGACAGTGAGGTGCGGATCTACACGGAGGACGACAAGTCCTGGCGCAGCCATAGCGCCGAGTACGAGCGCGACGTGTTCTTCACCAACCAGGCGCGCGGTGAGGAGCGCCCGGCAGTCGTGGGCGAGGACGGCCTGCGAGCGCTGATGGTCAGCCTGGCGGCGTACGAGTCCTGCGAGACGGGGAAGGTCGTGGAGATCGATCCGTGCGTCTGCGATCTGTAAGCCGAATCGCGTTCCCGAAATGAAGCGGCGAGGTCGAAGGTGACCTCGCCGCTTCTTGTTGGGTGACCACGGGTGACGGCGTAGAGCCCGGCGAGCCCTCGGGTCCAATGGTCACTCGCTCTGCTCGATCAGCTCGCTCGCGGTCCAGGTGTGGTGGCGGTCGGTCTGGTAGTCGTCCCGCAGGCGGACGTCCTTGTCGGTGAGTTCACCCGGCGCTGATGGCCCCGGGTCGCTGTCTTTCGGGCGCATCTCGAACCAGCACATGCCCATGTGGTTGTGGTCGTGGTGGATGACGAAGCCCGCGCGATCCATGATCGGCTTGATCCAGCCCATGCAGTGGTCGCAGTAGTCGTGGTAATACTCGTATCCGTGCTCAAGGTTGTAGCCCCGGGACGGGCACGCGTACATGTCGGTGCGGTAGTAGCCCGCGGCCTCGTCATACACGCAGTCGTACCCCGCGGCCTCCTCTTCGAGGGTGTGATCCCAGTATTCGACCATCCCCGGGATGCCCTTGCCGATGATCAGCTCGGACGCATGGGTCTGCGATGCTTCGCAGATCGCCTCCAGCCAGTACTTCCTCACAGCGTCCTCGCCATAGTTGCGGCGCAGCCACTCGAAGGTCCAATCATAGTATCCGCAGAATTCGGAGCAGCCGATCATGTCGGTGTGTGCCTCCTGGCGTGAATCAACGATCAGAAGCGCAACTCAAGCTGGTTGCGCAGGTGTTGCAGCGCGGCGTCCATGTCCTTCTCCGCCGCGATCACGGCGACCTGCCCCGGCGTGCCGGGCGAGAAACTAAGCGTGGGTCGGAAGTCGGCGAGCGGATCCCCTTCGGACGGGACGAGATCAAGGGTTACGGTCTCGCACTGATGCGGCAGGACGAGGACCTGGCCGGATTCGCGCAGGTCTTTCCCGTCGAGGGCGCAGACCCCGAAGTAATCACTCGCTGCGGCAACGCGATTGGCGCCGATGAGGATCTCGCCCTGGCTCTCGGCGGCGATGATCTGCCCGTCGGGGCCTGTCAGGACGAAGGCGCACCCTCTGTCGACGAGGTCAAGGGTGACAGGCGGGATAGCGTCCACCTGGAGCGTCACGCGGAGAGTGTCATCGCCCTCTGTGGTCCGGGCGAGGGTGAAGAGACGGCCTCCCTGGGCCGTCGGGATCGAGAACACCCGAACGGGAGCGTCGTCAGGTGAGAGCGTGGCCACATGATCCACGCCTGAGAGCTTGATGAGGCGCGCGTAGACTTCCCCCTGGGACGCGTCCCGCTTGAGCTCGAGGGGATACGGAGCGAACAGGACCTTGCCCTCGCCGACCGTGGACTCGATGAGCGGCTCACCCCAGCGCTCCGCCGGTGTGTCGAAGGGTGACTTCGCTTCGAACTCCGGCAGGCAGAGCTGCGCGCGTCGCTCAGTTCGCGTGGGCTTT
>JALGSS010001135.1 GCA_029821745.1 Candidatus Zipacnadia bacterium | reverse complement strand
GCGCTCGGGCAGATTGCAGTTCAGCAGCTTGCGCCCGTCGGGGAAGGTGCCCTTGCGCAGGCCCCAGCCAATGGCCCCCGTGGGTTCAGAGCCAGCTACGTCGGCCTTCTCGATCTTCTCCGCCTCGCCCTCGAAGAGTCTGTACCAACTCTTCCCTGCTCTCGCGTATACCTTCCCGTCCTTGCCGAGGTGGACGTGTCCGGAGCCGACCACGCGGTCTTCCTCCTGCGCGATCTGCTTGATCTCACCGGACTGCGGGTTGCACGCCACGACGTTCTGCCGTGCCGTGCCGATGCCCCCGTAGAGCCACCCGGCGGCGTCCGCCACCAGCGTGTTCACGTAGTGCTCCTTGGGGTCCAATTGCCCGTGGTCTGCCATCTCGCCGGTCTCCGGGTCGTAGGACACCAGCCGGCAGTTGGGGTAGCTGCCTCCGTAGATGCGGCCGTCCGGGCCGTCCACCATTGACGAGTCCGGGCCGTCCACCATTGACGAGCCGCAGTAGGCCGACTCCGTGGTCGCCGGGACGCCGTGGAATAGCCACTCGCGCTTGGCGATGTCCAGCTCCAGAAGCGTCTTCCCGGCGAAGGTGTAGAAGCGCCCGTTCTTGCTCAGTAGCGAGGCGTACGGAGGCGAGTTCGGCACACCCTCGGGGTAGTAGAGCTGCTGGGTCTCCCCCGTGTCGATGTCCGTCACGAGAACCCATGGCTCTTGTCCAGGCTGCAGACGACAACGAGGCCATGACCGTCGGCGTCCTGCGCGACAACCACTCCGCGACTCTCGGCAACGGGGGCCCCAACCCCGTGGTCCTTGAAACCCTCCCGTGCGGATACGGTGACTGCCGGCAGCTGCAACAGCGCCATCAGCAGTAACAGTTTCATGGATGTGTCCTTTCAGTTAGGGTTGTGTTGAGAAACGTGGGTTAGCCGTGGGGTGCCGATGTCGTACAATCGGCGGGGCCCCACGGATGCGCTCAATATGGCCAGACGGCCCTGCGGGGCCCCGGTCTCTGTACAACGTGACCACCCCGCAGCTATCCAAGTGAGTTCTTCAACACAACCTTAGTCGTGAGCATCCCTCACTCGGTGAGTGCATCGCGACACCCATGCTACTCGGGTTTCACCCACTCATCAACCGGAGAAGGCTCGGCCCACCTCGGCGTCGAATACTGCGGCAGCTTCAGATCACCCCAAGCACAGGGAGACCACGCGCCATGAAATACGAGGAAGCGCTACCTCATCAGCTCGACGAGCTCATCAAGACCTGTCCCTTCGCAATCATCCCCTGGGGCGCTCACGAGTGGCACGGCCCCCAGAATGCGGTGGGGCTGGACACTCTCAAGGCCTACTACATGTCACTGGACCTTGTCGCCGAAGTGGGCGGCGTCGTGCTCCCGCCCGTCTATTGCGGCTACCAGACCATGAAGCCGTACAAGGAGTTCCGCCACACCCTCGAATTCCCCCGGGAGATCGTCTATTCACTCGTGTTACAGTACCTCGACCAACTGTACGACGAGGGCTTCCGGCTCATCCTCATCGTCATGGGCCACTACGGCGGGAAGCACGTGGAGACGATCCAGGAGGCCGTGCAGCGCTTCAACGACTGCCACTCCCATGCTCAGGCCGTGGCCTGGCCCGATTATATGCCCGCCGGGTGGGTCGACGTACGCGGCGGCGACCACGCGGGCAAGAACGAGACCTCGCTGCTCATGTACTACCGGCCCGATCTCGTGGACCTGTCCCAGTTGCCCGCCGAAGGTGACGTCGATATCGAGATCCATGGAGTCGGCGGCGAGGACCCGCGTGAAGCGACCTCCGAGCACGGCGAGATGCTCGCCAAGCTCTTCGTCGAGCAGGCGGCGCCCAAAATACGGGAGATGCTCGACGAAGTGCTCGCGATGCGCGACAAGTCCAGGGGCCGAGTCTAAGCGCCGACATCTGCCCAGGCCCCGCACTCTCGCCCAGAACCGAGCCGGTTGTCTGTGCGACGAGGCACGTGTAGGCACGTGTACAATGAGAGCGTGACCATGGATTACTCTAAAGCAACGCATGCGCGCCCGGGACGGTGGCTCTGCAGGCCGGCAGGGCCCATTGTCCTGGCTATCGCTCTCGCTCTGGCGGGGCCCCTGGCGGCTCAAGACCCTCCCGCGCCAGGACACAGGGACAGCACGCCGACGGCGTCAAGACCCGCGAAACCCGACAAGTCCAAGCCTGGTCGCGAGGCGAAGAAGCCTGCGCGTGAAGACCGTACTCCGTCCAAGCCCCCCGCATCTGAACGCCCGGCCAAGCCCGAGAAGTCGCGGCCGGCTCCCAAGCACGCGCCGACGAAGCCCGATGCCCCGCAGGGAAGGACGGACGCGGAAGAGCGCACCATCGAGACCTCGACCGACGCCGTCGTTGATGAAGCGGCGCCCGGTCCGGCCGAGGAGACCGCCGACGCGCTCCCGCCCGATGTCAC
>JALGSS010001134.1 GCA_029821745.1 Candidatus Zipacnadia bacterium | reverse complement strand
CTATACACAGCGCCATAAGTAATTGCGCATCGCGCGGATCTATTGTATGATGGCTGCATGAAACCTCTAACGATTGCCGATGCCGACACGATTGTCCTGGCGCTCCAAGATGAGATCCGACGGTCCCACGAAGCGCGATATGATCACCGGCTGCACGCGATTCTGCTCGTGGCCCAAGGAATGACGGCTCCCGAAGTGGCCGGACTGCTGGGTGACGCGCCGCGAACGGTTCAGTACTGGGTGCGGCAGTTCGAAGACGAAGGCCTATCGGGCCTCGTAGAGGGAGAGCGGCCTGGCCGTCCCCCACGCTTGAATGATGAGCAGATGCAACAGATCGATGAGGCTTTACGGCAAGGCCCCAAAGCCGTCGGTATGGACGCGAATTTATGGGACGGGAAAGTGCTATCCGCTTTCATCCAGCAGGAATACGGAATCGAATTGGGTGTGCGGCAGTGCCAGCGAATGTTCCGGCAACTCGGATTTCGATTGCGCAAGCCACGACCGGTGATCGCTCACGCTGATCCTCAACAGCAGAAGGCATATAAAAAAAGTGCGGAGACTGGCCAATGACCCCCGTGTGGACCTGTGGTCCCTGGATGAAGTCCATTTCCAGCAGCATGGATCACGCTGTAGGATGTGGGTCCCTCCGGAGGACAAAGACCCAGTGGTCCTGCACCACCCGACTCGACGCAGCGTAGGGTACTTCGGAGCTGTCCGTCTTCGCGACGGGAAGCTCCTGTGCCGCCGCGAAGAGGATCGATTCAACGGCGAGACCTTCTACGCCTTTCTCAAGGACCTCCGCGTTCGCAGTTCACGAGCGCGCCGGCGTGTGGTTCTTATCATAGACAACGCCGGGTATCATCATGCCAAGCTGCACAAAGACTGGAGAGAAGAGCACGCCGCTGAGTTCTCGCTCACTTCCCTTCTCTCGAAGCGATCACCCAAGCTGTGGAACTGCAATTTGCGAAGTGGGCAACGCCCAACAACGTCCTACGCAGACTATCCGCAATTACTTAAGGCGTCGTGTATATATGACACCTTCGAGCCGGCGGAAGCCAAACGCATCTGGGACCGTCTGGAGCTCCACTACACGCCCAAACACGGCAGCTGGCTCAATGTCGCCGAATGCGAGTTCAGCGTGCTCAGTCGCCAATGCACCAAGCGGCGCATCCCTGACCCCGAGGCGCTGGAAGCGGCCGTAAGCGCTTGGCAGCAAGAGCGCAACCACACCGCGGGCCCGGTCAAGTGGCGCTTCACGACGGAAGACGCACGTATCCGCCTGACGCATTTGTACCCAAAGCTTCAGGGCTGACGGAGTACTAGGTAGTTGCACGAGATGGCCGACGCCGCCGGGCGTGCGACCGCCCTGCACTTGGCTTCGCTGTGACATTGGGCGACTACCCAGCCACGTGTTCTCCCGACCGGTAGTGGCGCGCGACAGCGATTCGAAGCTCCAAACGCCGCCATGGGTTTGCGGGACGGACAGGGGCTGAAGCCGTGTTGTTCGGTGTCTATTCCACACCGATGAGCGGCTTGATCACCAGGCTGCTATAATCTGACCGGCGGGCCAGAAAGGCCCACCCAAAACTCCGGGATGAGACGGCGAAAACGAGTTCATTTCTGCCCTTCGCCAGAGACAGTTCCACGCGGTGCTCGTCCGGTCTTACACGCCATGCTGGCCTGTTCCCGAGGTCATCTCCTGCGTAGCGGCTTTGGCCGTTGAGGAAGACGACCACCCCTTCCGCCGAATCGAAAAGGAGCTGCCTTCGCTGCCCTTCATTCGCATGAAGAACCATCCCAGCCAGCACCGTCGCGTTGCCCGCTGGCCGATCAATAACCAGCCGATTCAGATTGACGAAGCCCCACTCGTCCTCCCGCTGGACCTCGCTCCAATCCGCGCAATCTGCTTCCTCCATGCGGCGCCGGATACCGTCCGCGCGCTGTGTCGAGTCGCCGGGGATCAGAAAGGGCTCGGACACGCGCCACTGGGTTATCGCGCCGGGGGCCAACGTGAAGGCCTGTCCCGGTGCACCTCGCGTTGCCGCCAGCTGCGTTGCCGCTGAGTCCGGCTCTATCGCAACTTCGACAGTTCCTAACCCCCTGAATCGCGCTATGGGGCTGTCAGGGGCATCTACGAGCAATCCCCGTACAATTCCCATATCATGTTCTTCCGAGTGCTGAAGAGAAAGCACGGGGACAACCAGTACGACTACCTCTGTCTCGTCGAGAGCCACCGCGACGATGGCAAGCCCAGACAGCGACTTCTGCACTCCTTCGGCAACATCAGCCACATCTCCAATGACAAGCGTCGGGACCTCGTCCGCTCGCTCCAACGCGCCCTGGGGCTCGACGAAACCCCCGACCAAGACCTGTGTGCCCTCGATACCCTCCACTTCGCCGATCTGCTCGCCCTCCGCAAGCTCTGGGAAGACCTCAAGCTCCCCG
>JALGSS010000201.1 GCA_029821745.1 Candidatus Zipacnadia bacterium | reverse complement strand
CTTGGGGTAGTCCTCCTCGTGGAAAGGGGCAATATCCAGCATCACGCAGCGCTCGCCCTGCTCTGCGATGTGGTTTGCCAGATGAAACCCGAGGAAGCCTGCTCCACCGGTTACCGCGATCATTACCGATTTCCTCCTGATCTGCCTGGACTGAGTGTGCCTGTCTAACAGCTCACAGCAAGGAGACTAAAGGGAGAAGGATGCGGCGCATACACACTACTGCATCTCGACCCCACGGCCTCCATGTTTCCAGTTTATCACCGTGAAGAGCATGATGACGGCGAACAGGATCATCGCGAGGGCGCACGCGTACCCCATATTGTGCCATACGAAGGCGTGCTGGTAGATGTAGTAGAGCAGTGTTGTTGTGCTGTCGGCGGGGCCCCCACGCGTGAGAATGTGAATATGAGTGAAGTGGCCTTGGAACCCGGCAATCACAGACGTCACGAGAATGAAGAACGTGGTTGGCGCCAGCATCGGCCACGTGACGTGCCTGAGCTTTTCCCACCAGCTCGCGCCGTCGATATCAGCGGCCTCGTACAGGGCTTCGGGCACGTTCTGCAGCCCGGCAAGGTAGAGAATGCAGTTGTAGCCCCCAACCCCGACCCATAGCCCGAGGATGATAAGAGCGGGCTTCGCCCAGAGCGGATCCCCCAGCCAGTTTGGCGGGTTGCTCAAGCCGCCCATCTTCAGCAGTTGGTTCAGCAGTCCGTCTTCGACATTGTAGAGCCATCGCCACAGCACTGCGACCGCTGCGGACGAACACACCGTCGGGATGAAGTAGATTGTACGGAATGCCAGCATTCCGCGCAACTTCTCGTTCATGAGCAGCGCCGTCACGAACGACAGGGCCATCCCGAGAGGCACTCCCAGCATCAGGAAGGCCGTGTTGTACATGAAGTACCAGAACTGCCCGTCATTCGCGACTGCCGCCCCGGTCTGCGGATCCCGGTGGAACCAGAGTATATCCACGTAGTTGACGAAGCCGGACAGGTCTATCTTGTCCCAGGACTCGATGGCCCGCCAACGGCAGAAAGACAGCGCTAAGGCCGCGAGCACCGGCACCGCAGTCAGCAGGATGAACCCCAGCAGATTGGGGAGCAGGAACGCGTACGCGCCCAGGTGCTCTCGCCAGCGGCCGGGGCGTTTCGCGGGGCGCGTCTTGCGCGTCTTGTTGAGGCCCGATGCCATCATTCAGCTCGCCCGTCAGGTTCTTGCAGCAACACGGCACCTATACTACACGCGCGGCCCAGACCACGCAAAGGCGTCTCGGCACGAGTTCGGGCCCCAGACGGTGCCGTAGCGCCCTTGCAGACAGCTTACCGCTTGCGTACCTTGATCCGCACGAGCCGCAACTGGTGTGAGCGCTCTCCCGTCTCGGGATCGCGCCAGTTTCGCGCGCCATAGCCCATCAGGAGCTCTCCCGGGCGCACTTCGCAGATGCCCGTGTAGCCGGAGTATCTCTCCGCGTCGATCGGTGTCGCGTCAGTCCACGTGCGGCCATCATCTGTGCTGAACATGATGAACGCTCCGGGCCTGCCGGTGCTGCAGACGAGGGTTCCGTCCTGCATCACGCACAAATCGGGCCAGACGCCCTCGAATCCGGTTCGGCGCACGGGGCTCCACGTCTTGCCGCCATCCGTCGAGCGGGAGATCATCAGCGGGTTGTCCTGCCAGCCCGCGTTGCTGTTGCCTCCCGTGCGCACGAGGGCCAGGATGTCCCCGTTCGGTAGCTTGCGGATGACCAATTCACTATAGCCCTCGTTCCCCAGGAAGGGACGGTATGCCACGCTGGACAGGTACTCCCACGATCTGCCCCGGTCATGCGAAATGCCGACATACGAGCGCCGCATGGTCCCGCCGGACCGGTAGCGATCGGGCTGTGTGTCCCCGTCGAACCACCCATACATCGCCGAGATCAGGTCGCCGGTCTCCAGTTCGACAATCGAGCGCCCGAACAGCGGGCCGACGTGCGGGCCGTGGCCCAAGGCTGCGCGAGCTTTCGGGACCGTCACCTTCGACTCCAGTGGCCCTTGGACGGTCGACCCTCCGTCCTCGGAAAGCCATAGCTTGCCCGTGTAGATGCCCTTCTGGCCCTCGACGGGGAGCGCCCGGTAGCTCATCGCGATGACCGTGCCGTCCGAGAGCACATTCGGCCGCGGGATCGCTGTTCCGAGCCTTCGCCAGGTCTCCCCGTAATCTTCCGAGTAGTGGGTGTCCGTCAGGACCCGGCCCTCACCCAGCGAGACGATGGCGCTGAAGTGGGTCCCGGGCGCGAACGGCTTCGAGGGTCCGACGTCCACGATGAACTGATCGTCTGGCCCCGGGACATGAACCGCGAAGTCGCGGTACGACTCCCCGGGCTTGTCATACGGGGCGCGAACCGTGCTGAAGCCGGGTGCCTCGAGGGAGAGGAAGTGGGCCCCCGGAGGCCAGCCCTCCGTGGACAACTCCAGGCGGACGCTGCCCTCAGCCGGGTCCCTGTCCAGCGTCCCATTGTCGAGGATGGTGTGGTCAGGCCCATCCTCCACGTACCCCACCTTCTCATCATCATAGTACGTGAACCCGGACAGGACCTCCGGTTGGCACCAGGTGTACGGCGGGCGTAGACGCAGGGACAGTTCGCCCTCCACCCCGTCTCGGATTCCAGCTCCACAGACGAGGGGCTCTCCCGGCTGCGCCACTGTGTCGGGCAGGATGAACTCCAGCGGGCCTTCGGCCACGCCCTCGTGCTTCGCCAACACCCGCACTCCCACGGCCTCATCTCCGATGTCCAGGCGGATGTTGCGGTGGTCGAGGATGTGGGACCCAGTGCCGGGTCGGTTGTGAGCGAACAGCACCAGGTAATGCGTTCCCTCGGACCAGTTGCGTGTGCTGATCTTGACAGCGATAGCGCCATCGGCGGGGTCCTGATCGTGGCGGCCGTTGTCGAAAATGGCGCCCTGATCGCCCGCAAACACCGCCTTGCCGGACTCGCGAACGAAACCGGGTGGCAGCTCGGCCTCGCCGACGGCATACGGCGTACGCACGCGGAAGCTCTTCACCTCGACACCGCTGCCCTCTGCCTCGGCTCGGAGCAGGAAGCTCTCGCCCCGGGGAAGCTCTGCGGGCTCGACAGTGACGCGTGTGAGGGTGATGCTCGGCGCGGCAAGAGCCGACACAGCGGCAGATGCGCCCATCGCGAAGATCAGAAATGCATGCATGCGCCCGGTATGTGAGATCAAGGGTGATGCCTCCCGTGTCCACCGATGGGTGCTCGCAGTTGGACCGTGGTGCTCTGAGGCAATTCTCCACAAGTCATCGATAGCCCTCCGGTCCGCGGGTCCGCAGACACGAGAACGGCCCGATCGCTTGCCAGGCTCCTGCAGCGTGCGAACTCTACAGGCAGCTCGCTATGGCAGTAGCCTCACGCCAGTTCCCGTGACGAACCCGAGGATGATCCAGACGCAGCCGATGGCCGCTTCTCCGACGATGAGACCGAGGAAGAACAGGCGCGCCTGCTGGTACGTCTTCGCGCCGCCATAGCGCAGGATCGTGGATTTGCACGCCCAGGCGATGAAGATGGACATCCACTGCTCCTGGCTTGCGCCACCGAGGAGCATTCCCGCCGGATGCAGGGGCCACCACAGGAAGGTGCTGCGCATGTAGTTCAAGCCAAAGAACCCCGCTGCTCCGACGGCCATGAACAGGAAACTCGCGGGGTCCGGGCCCTGGGGCGTTGCGATGATCCGCGATGCCACAGTGAACGGCGTCCGTGACCAGCTCAGGTAGGACAGGGGCTGCAGCGCATAGGCGCCCTTGGTGTAGGCTAATTGTAGATGCGCCCACCAGGCGACCGCGAGGCCGAGAATCACCGCGAGGATCTGCGCGTTCGCGAGGGTGCGCCGCGGGGTCTTGGTCTCGTCTCCGAGCTTGAAGTTGTTCATGTAATGCGGCATCAGCATCTCGCGGTAGTAGTAAGTGAACACGCGAGACGGCAGGCGCAGGACCGCGATGTCCTGGACGGCGAGGTTCCGAGTCCCTATACAGGAGAACAGGTAGTCCTCGGGGCGGAATGTGACGGGGATGAATAAGAGGCCGGTGTTCGACGTGAGCCAGCTCGCCGCCAGACACAGCACGAAGTAGCCCACGAAGAACTGCACGGCCACGGGAACGCTGATACCGGCGTAGTTGGCCATGAGCACGAGGGCTGCCAAGCCGACCAGACCCCCGAAGACCGCCACGGGGTAGGACACGACGCCACCGTCTTGCCGATCACCGGCCATCGCCGCGCGCCACGCCGTCCGCAGGTGCTCCCGGGCGACGTAGATGATGATGATGACCAGCGTGAGATAGGCCCCCATGTCCTGATACGCCGTGAATTGCTTCGCCGCCCAGCCTGATGAGACGGAACTCATCTGCAGACCCAGCGCCGCGAACAGCACGGCCTCCAGCTTGTACAGGACGTAGAAGACAAAGACCGAGAGCGAGACTTCCGTGGTCAGCAGGAAGCCGAACCCCACGACGGACGGGAACACAGCCATCAGTACGGGATTGGCCGCGTTCCAGGGGAGCCCGTCGAAGCGCAGCGCGTTGCGGTAGTAGTGCGGGTACAGGACGGAGACCTTAGGCACCGTTGGTATGTAGCTGCTCAGGCCCGTGATGCCGTACATCACGAACACAAGGATGAACCCGATCCACATGAGTCGACTGCCGAGGAACTGGTTGAGCAGGCGGCCCGGCTCCGGGGCCTCAATCATCGCCATCGGGAGCTGCACATGCGGGAAGGTCATGCGCTCTCGGTGGATCCACTGGCTGCGGATCAGCACGGCCATGCACAGCAGCACCCAGTACACGAGCAATGCCAGGACGGTCCAGGCGACGATCGGCCCGACCCACGCATGCCAGGGGACGCCAAGGCCCGGGGGCGCGCCATCGTAGAACCACTTGATGGCGTCGTCGTCGGTCGGCACCATCCACCCGGGGATGTGGGGTTGGAGCGTCTCCTCCCACTTGTTCTCCGGGGTCGCGAAGTGGTGCAACGCCGGCAGGACCGGCACCAGGAAGCGCATCAGACCCGAGGAGGGCAGGCCCGACGAAATGGCGATCATCGCCCAGATGACTACCAGTTCTCGCGCTGAGAGCCTCCCGTTCGTCCCGGCGAGGCGCTTGAGAATTGGGTTGACCACGAGGCACAGCACGAACAGCACAAACGTGGCGGCCACCGGGACGTGGTGGCTGGCCATGTAGCTGCCCTGGATGAAGTAGTCGTTGTACGGGGTCGCCGCAACCAATATTGTGAGCAGGACCACGCCGATGATGATGGCGCGGGTGAGAGAGCGACGCGGCGGCAACTGGGTCAGTTGGGACTCTGACTTCATGTGGTTAAGGCCTTGGGATTCCGGAGCTGGCACGCTAGACCTGCACATTACACGAACCGCTGGATGTTGTAAACTTGCGGGGTCGCTCGCGTCGACGCGCTCGCGTCAAGGCCCCGTGACAAGATGGAGGCGGCTCCATGAACTCCCCGTCGCTCGTGTGTGGATTACTCGTCTTCTTGGTGGCGGCGACGGCGGATGCCGCGCCGGATCTGCCGCTCAAACACTCACGCGAGTGGGTCCAGGAAAGAATGGGGCAGATGCTCGCCGTGGATGATGCCTACATCTGGCACGAAATCCTCGGCGGACGGGCCATCCACCAGAACAGCATGACGAATCCGCCCACTGAGCCCAATGAGGGCAACTTCCACACCCAACAACAGGCCTTCCTCGCGTCAGTGAAGATGGATGTCTACGAACTCGGGGGACAGACTGAGACGCGCCACCTGGATGATGCCCGGGACCTGCTCTCCTGGGTCGTCGAGAATGGGTACGACGCCGAGAAGCGCCAGTTCTACCTGAAGTACAACGAGCGTACGCAGGAGTGGAACACGCGCTTCTATCCTGAGTTCAACATGATGAACGTGAGCGCTCTGTTGTGCTACAACGCCCTGCGCCCCACGCCTGAGTTCGCCCAAGCCTCCGAGACGGTCCTCGCCCATATCCTCGAGACGGACTCCTTCGACCCCGGCAAGCCGAAGAACCTGTACGCCTCGGGCTATCTGGCGCTGAAGCTCCTCGACGCCTACGACGGGACAGGCGAAGAGCGCTTCTTGGTTGCGGCACGGACCGCGATTGATCTCGCGAATGACATGATGTGGGATGGTGAGCATGGCGGGTGGCTGTTGTCCGGCTCTCCCGACGGGAAGCTCCCCACTCACACGACCAAGTTTGCCCACGTCATGGCGAACATGATTCAGGCTTGCTTCCGGCTGCACTTGCATGGCCAGGGCGAGAAGTACCGGGATACTGGAGTGGCAGGGCTGGCGTTCCTGAGTGAGCACTTGAGGTCGCCCGACGGAGGGTGGTATCGGCATACAACGCGGGATGGCTCAGACCCGACGAAGCCGCCCGGAGTCGGCGACGGCCGGAACACCGAGCCGGGAACGCCCTGCGTCTATGACCGCATGGCCCAGGTCATCGTCGCCTGCGTCCTCGCGTACCGCGCCACCGGAGACGCGAAGTATCTCTGGTGGGTCGACGAGACCCTCGACAAGATGGAGAGAACGCACCTGACGAAGTACCCGATCGGCGTCAACTACGGGTACACCCGGGCCGACGACTACCAGAACACCTGGTGCCATCTGTGGGGCCTGAAGGCGATGATCGCCATGGCCCGGCTCTGGGATGAAACCGAGTAGGGCCTCACAGCCTCGGCTGGGTGCTCGCCAGGAACCGGAGCACGTAGTCGCGCATGCCCGCTTCCAGTTCCTCATAGGCGGGATGGCCGATGAGGTTGTTCAGCTCTTCCGGATCGCTTGTGAGGTCCCCGAGCCACACGCTGTCGCCGTGGGCCGACATCACATACTTCCACCCGTCCGTCCGTGCCATGATGTGCCCGAACTTCGCGGGACAGATCTCGCTGAAGACCACCTCCCGGTGGTCCGCCAGTCTCTCTTCCATCAAGGGCTGCAGTGACTTGCCCTGGGAGCGGTTCCCCGCGTCCACCCCTACAAGATCCAGGATCGTCGCCGGGATATCCACCGTTGTGGTGACATTCTCGCGCATGGCCCCGGCATCGATGTGCCCCGGCCAGCGGAACATCAGCGGCACCATGACGGACGATTCATAGAACAGGGACTTGTGCAGACACTGGTGGTCGCCGGCCATCTCCCCGTGGTCGGACCAGAACACCACCAGCGTATTGTCCGCCAGGCCCCGGTCATCCAGGACCCCGAGAATCTCGCCGAACCAATCATCCAGGAGGGCGACCTTGCCCGCGTAGTTGGCTCGCAGGGCGGCGATAACCTCTGGCGTCAGGCCCTCGTGCCGAGCACGCTTCCGCGTCGGCTCTATGGGCTCGGGCATCTGCGCGGGGTCATACATGGTCGCGTAACGCCCGGGGGCGTCCCACGGCTCATGCGGCCCGCCGAAACCTACGAAGGTGCAGAAGGGGCGCTCGTCGTCGTACCCTTCCAGGTACTCTTTCGCCGTGCGACCCACGTAGCTGTCCAGGAATTCCTCCTCGGGCAGCGGGCTGGGCCAGACAGCGATTCCATCGTGTTGGCGTCGCTTCCCGTAGTCATCTCGGAAGGCATCCAGCAGTCCCAGGCCCGCCCAGTGGTCCGTCATATAGGAATCCGTAGTGCACGTCGCCCACGGGCCCGTGGTCTCGTGGATATCGTCGAATCCTCGGGCATGCATGTAGGGCTCGTGGTCCTTCAGATGGTCGCCCGCGTGAGGGTAGTAGTGGGACTTGCC
>JALGSS010001133.1 GCA_029821745.1 Candidatus Zipacnadia bacterium | reverse complement strand
TGGCTGATACCGGCCCTGGTCAGGCAGGTCCAGAGCCTTGCCGAGCAGTGGCCGCGCTACAACGAGGCTATCGAGCAGGCATACGTTAACACGAAGGACTACGTCGAGGCCTACGCCGTGCAGCGGTTCCCGGAACTTGACATCGCGCCCTTCCTGGATGACAAGGTCGACCAGGCCGGCGAATGGCTCAGCCGGCGCGTGCCCGTTCTCGTCGGGTTCCTGACCGACAACTTGGTGCGGTCGGTAACGTTCACCGGTCTGCTGGCGCTGCTTGCCATCATCAGCATCCATTTCATGCTGGTCATCGACCCCTTCAGAGCGGGGCTGCGCAGTATCGTGCCCCGTGCGGCCCAGGGCGACGTGCAGGATATCACGCGCGAGGTCAGCGCGATGTTGGGCCAGTACCTCCGGGGACAGGCGACGATGATGCTCGCCGCCGGGATCATATCCACCGGCTTCATGGTGCTGGTCCACGCCATATTCGGGAGCAACTACTCGCTGATCGTCGGGCTGATCACGGGCGTGACGTACGTTGTCCCGTGGGTCGGCGCGGCGGGAAGCGTGATCGCCGGAAGCGCGTTCAGTTATGTATCGGCCACCCATGACCCGCTCTGGGCCGCCGGGGTCGCCGCCCTGCTGATGATCGCCACCAACCAGATCTGCGACCAGCTCGTGATGCCGAAGGTGATCGGGCGCCAGGTGGGGTTGCACCCGCTGGCGGTCATCTTCGGGATCCTGGCGGGACTGCAGGTCCTTGGGGTAGTTGGCATCATCATCGCCACACCGACCGTCGCCAGCATCAAGATCATCCTGGCGCGCTGGCTGCCGCTGAAGAGGATCGAGCCGAAACCAGGCAAACAAACTGGCGGCGGACGGGGTCCATGGGTTCACGCGGCGGATCGAGAATGCCATAGGTATGGACTTCCACCGGAACGACGAGAGTTCCGGAGAGCATGAAGATGAGGATATAGATGACGATGGCGATCAAGAACCTGACGATCCAGCAACTGCGTGACACCTTTCATGGCTTCTTCGCGGACCGCGGGCACGTGATACGCCCTGGTTCCCCGCTTGTCCTCCACGACGACCCGACGAGCGCCGGGATGCAGCCGTATGTTCCCGCGTTTCGCGGCGACGAAGCCCCGCCGGCTCCTCGCGTGGTGAGTATCCAGAAGTGCCTGCGCACCGGCGACATTGATGATGTGGGGCACTTCAACCGCTACCACACCTTCTTCGAGATGCTCGGCAACTTCTCTTTCGGCGACTACTTCAAGAAGGAAGCCATTGAACTCGCGTGGGAGTTCATCACCGATGTGATGGGGATCCCGCCGGAGATGCTGTGGATCACCGTCTTCGAGACTGATGACGAGGCCGAAGACCTGTGGCACAAGCACATCGGCTTCCCGATGGAGCGCCTCCAGCGCTGGGGCCGCAATGACAACTGGTGGCCGAAGCTGCGCTGGGAGGGTCCCTGCGGGCCCTGCACTGAGATGCATGTGGACCTGGGACCCGAGGCAGGCTGCGAAGGCGGCTGTGAGTTCGGCTGCGAGTGCAACCGCTGGCTCGAAGTGTGGAACCTCGTCTTCCAGCAGTTTACGGAAGCTCCTGATGGCGCGCTGACTCCGTTGCCGGCGCCCGGCATCGACACGGGCATGGGCCTGGAGCGCCTGGGGCTGCTGTCCCAGGGCAAGGAATGGTCCATGGAGACCGACGAGCTGTGGCACATCCTCACCACGGCTCAGAACATCATCAACGAGGATCGCGAGACGCCCTACGAGTACGGACAGGATGCGAAGCTCGACCTGGCCCTGCGGGTCATCGCCGACCACATCCGTGGCGTGGCTTTCGTGGTGGCCGACAATGTGACGCCGTCGAACGAGGGCGCGGGTTATGTCATCCGCCGGCTGATCCGCCGGGCGTACAGGTTTGGGCGCGAGTTGGGCGCGCAACAGCCCTTCTTGTACCGCGCGCTGCCTGCGGTCGGCGAGGCCATGGGGCAGGCATACCCGGAGATTCTGCAGCGTCTCGATTACACGGTGAAGATTCTCAAGGGTGAAGAGGAACGCTTCGACGCGACCCTCGAGCACGGCCTCGCGCTCTTCGAGGAGATTGCCGAAGACCTGGGCAAGAAGGACGAGACCCAGATACCGGGCGAGTTGGCATTCAAGCTCAATGATACCTACGGCTTCCCCATCGAGGTCACGCGGGAACTGGCCACTGAGCGAGGGCTCTCCGTCGACGAAGACGGCTTCGACCAAGCGCTTGCGGCCCAGCGAGAGCGATCCCGTGGTTCTGCGAAGGGCCTTGAGTTGGCGGAGGATGCGAGCATCGCCGCGGCGGCAGGGCGGACCGACTTCCTGGGCTATGCGCAGGATGACGCCGACGCGACGGTCACCCTCATCGTGAAGGGTGACGAAGTGATCGAGACGGCGGTGGACGGCGAGGAAGTCGGGATCGTCCTCGACCGGACACCTTTTTACGCGGAACGCGGCGGGCAGACAGG
>JALGSS010000200.1 GCA_029821745.1 Candidatus Zipacnadia bacterium | reverse complement strand
ACCTGTTCACTGGGCCGCCGCCCTGGGATCCGAACGCCCCACAGCTTGGGCAGGGCATTTCCCAGGGCGAGGCGTGGGCGCTGGTCGTGAAGGCCTTCGAGCGGCTCCTGCCCATGGCCGAAGAGAAGCGCGTGTACCTGGCAATAGAGGCGGTCTGGGGGATGCTGGCGCGGGACTACTACACACTCCAGGAGCTGTTTCGCCAGGTCCAGTCGCCATACCTGGCCGTCAACATGGCATGGTCGGTGAGACAACTGGGGGACAAGATCGTTCACGTCCACCTGAAGGACGCGATAGGCCTGGACACGCGTCAGCCGGGCGACTTCATCTTCCCACTTCTCGGCGAGGGGATGATCGACTGGAGCGAGTTCTTCGGCGCCCTGACGGACATCGGGTACTCGGGGTTCTGCTCGGTGGAGTTCGAGTCCTTCACCTACTACAATACGGTCCTCAAGGGCGATGTGAAGGAAGCCGCAAGACTGTCCATGGAGCAGATACGGGCACTCGAACAATGACGCGCAGCCTGACCGCGCCCCTGATGCCCTGTGGCCTTATGTACACGCCGGAACCGACGTGCGTTTACATCTCCACTTTGACGAATGCCTCCGCAACCTGACCGTAGCGCTCCCCGTCCATCTCCAAGTCAGCGGCGATGGCCACTCGCGGCAGGCCCCGGTAGCGCTGGCTGATACTGAGCTCGAATCGGAACTCTTTCGTGGCTCCCGCGCCGATGCGCGCTTCCCTCTCGGGTGGGTCGAATGTCGTCTGCCTGGCACCCGCCATCGCCACCTTCGCCTGCGCAGGCTCATCCCCGAAGTTCTCGACGCGAACCGTGAGCTTCGCCTTCTTGCCCCGCTTCACATCGATCTGATAGGGCGTAATTCGGACCCAGAAGGGGTTGATCCCCTGCCATCGCTGATCTTCCGGCAGCAGGTGGCGGTAGAGGGTCTGTAGCTGCTGGGTGTGCCGCTTGAAGCTGGCCAGTTCGTCCGCCAGTGGGGCCCACACCTCGCCATGTCCGGGGGCGATGAGATTGGGGCGCAGTCCGACGAGCTTGCGGGTGCACTCCTCATGGCTCTCAAAGCGGTGGTAGTTGCGGAAGATGACGGGACTGTCGACGCCGGTCGCGTTGCGGATCACGCTGTCGCCGGTGAACAGAACCTGCTTGCCGTCCACCGTAAGCATAAGAAGCTGATGGTACTCCGTCTGTCCGGGGAAGTGCCACACCTGGCCCTGGAACCCGTGCCACTCGAACTCCTCGCCATCGCCCAGCGTTCTGTTCACCTGCACCGGCTTCGGGAATAGGCACATCTCCGCGTAGTCTTGGGGACGCTCGAGAACACCCTTGAGTTGCTCCACGCACCACACTTGCGTCCCGTGATGCCGCTGGAGATGGTGAATGCCGGCGACGTGATCGTCATGGTAGTGCGTTGGTATCACTACATCTATTGATTCCACGCCGAAGCGCTTTCTCAACTCGTCGATGCCATGGGCTACGTATCTTTGCGTCTCCCACCATTCGCGGTACGCCTGATTTGATGTGAAGTGCACCGAATCGTGGGTACCGTGGTCAACGAGGAGAGCATGTCCGTCGTCGGAGACAATGGCGTACCAACTGCAGACGGAGAATGGGAACGCCACCAGGTGGTCGCTGATCTGAACAGGTCGGTGCGTGCACGGCAAGTCGTGGCCCGTCTTCCAGCGGTGCCACGAGCGTGCGTTGTCGAAGAGGTTCGACAACGCATCGTCCGGGTCGTCGATCACTTCACCGTGTGATGGACAGATAAGGTCGAGCGATTGCTGCTGGAGGCGCAGGGCCGAGTACGCGGCCAGGTTGGCGCCCTCGCACCCGCCGTATCCGTACTCGAGATCGTGGAGGCTATGGAAGCGCCCATCCTCTCGGAGCAGATCACCCGTGAACGCCACGGTGGCCCCGTCAATCTGCGCAAGGAGCGTCGAGGAGCCGAGGGTGTGTCCCGGCGTCGGCACTATCTCGAACTCATAGCCACGCCAGCTAAAGACCTCGTAGTCGAGCAGGGATTCATTGACCGGCAGGTCCGTGATGCGCGTGTTGGCGGTGCCTCTGTCATTGTAGCTATCGTAGACCCAGCGCTCACCCATATAGCGGGCAGCGTTCTCGAACAGGTAGCGCTCGTACTCGGGGACGGCGACCTTCGCGCCCTTTGAGGCTAACGCATCCGCTCCCTGCGACTGGTCACGGTGGTGGTGGGTGAACAGGAGCCAGTCGACTGCCTCGATGCCGGCCTCGGTCTTCAGGCGCTTGTGGACCTCGCCTGTGCCGCAGTCGATGATCAGCGCCCGTTTCCCCTTCTTCAGCACGTACGCGTTGCAGGTGTCGCGATAGCGGAACAGGTGCTCCGACAGGCTCTCCAGCTTGTTTTGTTGGCTCACACGGGCTCCCTCCCAAAGCCGAGTACGGCGCTTTGCGGGCTGAGTGCGAGGCGACTACCCCTTGATGGGCCAATGAGGTGTGTGCGCCGGTTGCGCAGGCGGTCGAGAGTGCTTACAGGCCCATCCGGAAACGAAGATCCTCCAATTCGCGCTGCAAGCTGCCGTCCTCGATGCCTTCGACATGCTCGGGACGCAACAGCGACCGTGACGCGCAGGAAAGGACAGCCAGCAGCTCCATCAAACGGATGTGGTCGGCATCGGCAGTGGCCGGTGGAATGTAGTCGCTAACGGCGAAGTCCATATCTTCACGCGTCAGTCTGCTCCTATCGGCGAACACGGCTCTCCTCTGAGCGATGCGGACCGTCTCCTTGAGATCGGCTCCTGAGTAGCCCTGAGACTCGGCTACAACCCGCGAGAAGTCGTCCAGTTCGTGCACAATCCCCAGCGTGCGGAGGACTACCTTGACGATCTCCTCCCTGGCCTCGTCGTCAGGTAGCAGGAAGGGAAGCTTCAGGTCGAAGCGCCCCGCGCGCAACGTGGAGGCATCAATAAGGTCGGGGCGGTTCGTTGCGGCGCCGAAGAGGATTTTGCCCTGGTGTCGCTCATCACTCAGGAAGTTGTTGAACATCCCGAACACTCGCCGCGAGACGCCGCTGTCCGAGTCACTCGTGACTCTCCGGCCATAGGACTGGTCGAACTCGTCGATGAACACGAACACGGGGGAGAGGGCCTCGAGATAGTGGAACAGCTTCTCCAGGTTGGCCTCTGTTGCCCCGACGTACTTGCTGAATACATTCTTGAGTTGCACGAATGGTATCCCACAGTCGTGGGCGAAGCATTCCATGCAGAAGGTCTTGCCGCATCCGGGCGGGCCGGTCAGCAGAATGCCCTTGGGGACGACCGCCGTCCGCCCGGTGCGGAGGGCCTCGGCCGTTCGCACAAGGATTTCCTTCTGTTTCTCCACTCCCGCCAGCGCCTCAAGACCGAAACGCGGCATCGTGAACTCAACGAGGTCCCCTATCTCGGTTTCGATGGCGCGTCGCTTCCAACTGCCGGTGAGCTCGAACGTGACTTGCCGTCCTTGCCGCGCCGCGCCGCGTAGCATCGACCCGATCTGGGTCAGCGACAGGCCGTTGCTGATATCCGCGAGCACCTGCGCCGACAGGGCCAACTCCGGCGTGTTCTCGTCCCGTGCTTGTAGCTTGTGGGTGATGAACATCTCACGCACTGGCTTGTCCGGCATCGGGATCTCCACAACCTCGGTCCGTGAACTGCGCACGTACAGCTCTTCGCTAACGTCGGCCAGTGATTGCGCAATCAGGAAGATGAAGCTGTTCCGCCTGAGGAGGCGAGGGTCGTCGCTCCAGCGGCGCAGCATCGTGACAAGCCGTCGGTCCTCGAAGCTCATGAACCGCAGCTCGTCTCGCGGCGCGACCTTGTCGACGTAGTCGACGATGATGGCGACGTTGTTTCGCGTAAACAGGAACTCCTGCAGGAGTGGGAAAGCCACTCCGGGCCTGATGAGCTCCTCGTCGGTCGGTCTCCCGCCGGACTGCCTGCGGTGGACGGTCAGGAAGGCGTTGAACTCATCCTCTGCCTTCGGGTCCGGGCAGTACGGTCCCTGGCTGATGTCGTACACCACAACTGTCTTGTCGCCGCAGAAGACGTGCTGCAGGAAATCGGGCAATTGCAGGTATTGCCCGGAGTAGTGGAAGCGGTCGCGAACACCGTGCAGCAGGAACACCGATGCGTTCGCGGACGTATAGCTGTTCCTGATCTGCTCGACCCATGACGGCATGTTGTTGTCGATACTCTCGGCCATTGTCAGCTTCCAGTGGCCCCGTGTTTGTTAGCGCGTGTTGTGGTAGGTCGTGGGGAAGATGCCACAAAGCCTACCACTCGCGTCGTCACAGGGCTGAGTGTGATGCCATGTCTCGCGGCGCTGGTGACGAGGTCGAGCCCACACCAGAGGCTACTGCCTTTCAGTCTCTTCTCGCGGCTGAGCCCAGTTGCTGTCGCCCGACAGGTCCTCCGTTTCGAGCGTCTCAGGAGGTGTCGGCGGGCGGCTTTCCTCCTCGATCGGTATCTCTCCCATTGTTTTCTCGGGGGCCTCTTCGTCCTGTGGCGCCAGTCCCAGTTGCTTCTGGTACTCCTGATAAGCCAGCTCGGCCGAATCTGCCGCCGCATCCACCTGCAGTTCCATGATCTGGCTTTCAACGCTGGTGGTGGCGACTTCCGTCCGGGCCTGGGCCCGGGCCAGTCGCTCATCGATCTGCTCGGTCATGCGTTCGAGCGTATCCACCTCGTCCCCCGTCTCGAACGTGCCCATGAGTTCGGCCATCTCGGACTCGACCTCGGCGCGCTTGGCGCGCGAGATCTGCCGCATTGCCTCCTGCATCTGTTGGCGGACCTTCGCCTCATAGGCGTTCCGCATCTTCAGCATGCGCTGGGAGTTCTCTTTGGCCTGCTCCAGGGACGCCTGGGTCTCGCCGAGCTCCTTCTCGGACTGCTGCAGTTGCATAATCAGCGCCTTGGCAGCGTCCTTGCGTTGCTCTCCGCCCCTTACCGCTGTCTCGACCTGCGGCTTCAGGCGGCCAACCTGGTCGGCCTGCCTGTCAAGCTGCATCTCGAGCATCTTCTGGTGCTTCACTATCTCTGCTACCTGGCGGTTGAGCTCTGGTATCTTCGATCTGAGGTCGTCGCGGAGCTGGCGCAGGATGAGTTCCGGGTCCTCGGCGCCGCGTATCAGCCATCCAAACATCGCTCGGAAGATCCGTCTGATGCGGTTCCACATGCTGGGTCTTCTCCTTCTGGTCGTCGTCCACTGGGCACGCGCGGTCTGCCGGGTTGCGCAGGCGCTGTTCTTAAGTTCCACGTCGCGCGGGAAAAACCCTGCGTCCCTGCAGGCATTTTGCCCCCAAACGCAGAAATTGTGCATTGTTGTCACCCCATCCCACCGGAAGGAACCCGGGCGACATGCAAATCAGCCTTTCCATATTCTTCCCTCCGATCATGTGCGTTCTGATCGCACTGGCGCCGTGCTGCGCTCTGGCTGCCGAAGGGCCGACTGTCGAAACTGTGGCTGCAGCCGTCACCATGGTCTACGACGATAGTGGCAACTGGGGCGGGGGATCCATGGGTACTGCGCACCAGAACAGGCCCGACTACCAAGTCAGGAAGACGATCAATCTGGCCAGGGCGCCCGCATCGGTCCTCGAGAGAGCTACTGAAGCTCGTCTGCGCGTGTTCTTCGCGGTCCAGGACTACTCCTGGAACGTCGGGGACCGCGTCTGGAACGGACTGGACGAGGAGTTCGAACTCCTGGTGAACGGGCATCCCCACAAGTACAAGACCAATGAGGGCTTCCCGGGCCGCGATCGAGCCGAGGTGCAGCTTGAGTGGGATTGGCACGACTTCTCGATACCTTTGGATGAACTCAAGGCCGGCCCCAACGTCTTCCTGTTCAGGAAACTGCCCGCCGAGCGGAACGATGACTACATTTACGTCGGGATTGATAATACAGAGCGCCACGGGAATAGCGAAGTAAGCTTCGACGGGGGCGCTACGTGGACCGATGAGCGCCTCAACTCGATCGATGCACAGGGCGAGTATATGGTCCGTCTGGTGCTGATTGAGGGCGAGCTGGGGGCAAGTGCGACCTGGTCGGCGGGCCCGCCGACGGTCCTGAGCGATGAGTATGGCCTCGTGGGCTATGTGGGGAGCAGTGACGGGGAAACGCGCCTCGAACTCGACGCGGCGAAGCTCGACCCGCAGAGGCCCATCAAGCTGACCGTTGAGACAATCGGTGGCGCCGAGGCCGCTCTGGAATGGACGAGTCGCGACGGGGAGAAGCTGGAAGCGCAATCGACACAGGATGGCCTAGTCGTCACGTCGACCCTCGCCGCGTCGCGCCGGTTGCCCTCGACTCTGACCATCCGTGGCGCAGAGCCCAGGCGGGTCAAGATCGATTACTCGCGTCGCTACTTGCCGGGCCCGCCGGCCATTGACATGTGCCCGGCGATGTCTGGACCCGCCGGGAAGCCGGTGGCCAGGCCCGCCTCCTGTCGTCGTATCGAGAGAGGGGATGCCGCCGCCTGGTGCATCGAGAATTCGTACCTTCGCTGCGAGGTCACAAGCCGCAACGGTGGCGGGCCTGAGCTCGTCTCGCTCGTCAGCGAGGTTCTGGGGCGAGAATGTCTCGCGCAGCCGGACGCCACGAAGCTGTTTCTGGTGGACGTGGCGGGCACGCGCTATGGGGCGTCCGACTTCCGCACCGTGAGTGTCGAGCCGCTGGCTGACCCCAGGGCCCAAGGACTGGTGTTCCATCTGGCGCTTGAGGAGGCCCCGCTGTCTGCGGATATGTCGATCCGGGTGAGTGACGATCCAGAGCTGCACATGACTCTCGCTCTCTCAGCTTCGGGCGACGACCCGGTCACCTTCAAGACCGCGTTCCCACATCTGGACGGCCTGCGTCTCTCCGACGATCCCGCCAATGACTACTACCTGTTTCCGTACTTCGGTGGCACCATCGCCAACGCGGCGACCTACCTTCGCACCGCCTACGGAGAGAACTCCGCCTGGTGGCAGTTCATTGACGTGTTCTCCCCGAAGCAGGGCGGCGGTGTCTACGTGCGTTGCGAGGACACCACGGGCCTGTTCAAGTGCCCCGCGTTCCGTAAGGGAAGAAGCTACGGGGGCTTGACGTACAGCCGCATCGACACTGTGATGGACCGGGAGATGTGGTGGGACAACAGTCTCGGCGCCGGTGACAATAGCGCCATGACTTTCGAGTACATCCAGCGTACTCGGCAGCCCGGCGAGACCTTCGACGTGCCGGCGGCTTGCATCGGGGTTCACGAGGGTGACTGGAAGGTGGCAATGCAGCGTTATGCCGACTGGGCTCATGATGTCTGGGATTGGCGCGCGCGCCCGTCCAGACTCACGGGGAGATGGTCCATTGTGGCGCCCGGCTGGGGTCAGAGCCCTCTATTCAAGGACGGTGCCTACCGGACGGACTTCATCAAAGAGGACTGCGATGTGGCGGAACTGATGTCCTTCTGGGAGTGGTCAGACCTGGGGCCATGGCGTGTGCCGATGGATCATGACACTCTGCCCAAGGACCTGGGAGAGGCCCTCTATAAGCGCTACAAGTCCTACTGGGTTACGAACCCCGCGACCGGCAAGCTGCAGTATCCCTTGAACCGGGGCGACTACAAGTACAACGAAACGTGGGGCGGTCTCCCGGCGTTGCGGCGATATGTGAAGCAAATCCAGGACTCGGGCACTCTCGCCACCTATTACGTGGAGGGCATTCTGTGCTGTGACACTACGGAGACGGGCCACACGTA
>JALGSS010000199.1 GCA_029821745.1 Candidatus Zipacnadia bacterium | reverse complement strand
CCTGTCCCTCTTCACGTTAACCACCACCGGACAGGACCGGCACCCGTTGTGCCCCACGCCGGGAGGTATCCCGGCCCCCCCGTAGAGAATACTACTGCGATGTCTGTGCAGGTCCCACTACCTGCAGACAGAACGCCATGATCCGTCTGGACCTGATAGCGCATGCATGATGACCTACGCAGCAAGTTCGCCGGCTGCCTGCTGGGGCTGGCGATTGGTGATTCACTGGGGGCCGACCTTGAAGGGCACCCTGGAGATGAGTTGATCCGCGCGTACCTGGAGGGGCGCTACAACACCGACCGCCTTGCCTTGAGCATGTGGACCGATGATACTGCCCTTGCGGTGGCGACGGCGCAATCGATTCTCGATAGCGGGTGTGTGAACGGGGCAGACCTGGCCGCGAAGTACCTGGTGTGGTTCGAGGGAGGCGGCCGGGGCATCGGGCGGGCGACCTTGCACGCCATGCGCCGCTTGCAGAAGGGTGCCTCGTGGGATGAAGCCGGGGAAACCGGCGAGTTCGCGGCCGGCAACGGTGTCGCGATGCGGATCGCGCCCGTGGGCCTGTACCATTCGCGGAGAGCAACGGGCCTGGAAGAGGACGTGCGGACGTGCGGAATCGTGACGCACCGGAATGAAGAGGCCCTTCTGGGGGGCGAGTGCGTCGCCTACGCAGTGGCGCGCGCGACCCAGGACGACTTCGATCCGGAGGTTCTCGGCATAGAGTTACTCAGCCGGCTGAAGCCCTCTCGTTGCCAAGACAGCATTGAGCGCGCTTTCGACGCATGGCATGCAGGCACTGAGTTGATCGGTGCGCTGCAGAGCATCGGGCTGGGAGGTTCGGCCTTCGAGACCGTCGCGTCGGCGTTGTACTGCTTCTTGGTGGCCCCGGAAGATCTGGAGCGGACGCTGCTTCTGGCGGTGCTTGCCGGGGGCGATGCCGACACGCGAGGCGCGATTGCGGGGGCGATCAGCGGGGCGTACCTGGGAGTGGAGGCCATCCCGTCGCATTGGCTCTCGCAGCTCGCGGGCGCGCAGACGATTACCGATCTGGGATACCGGCTCGCGGACGTCGCGCCGGGCGAAGAATAGCCACGACAGCGGAGGCAACCGAATGCCGGACACCCCTGCCGTGAGTGCACAGCCCCCACAATGGGCGCAGCATTTCATCGCCGTGCGCGAAGAGATGGACGCATGGATCGCCGCCAGCGCGCGAATCCAGCGCCAGGTCCCGTTCCTCGGCGTGCATGACGAGGGCTCGTTCATCGCGTCGTGGCTGTGCCATTGCCGGCTCACGAAGGATCCCGCGATCCTGGATTTCGCCCGGTACATGCGGCACCACCAGACGGAGATCTTCAACCTGTTCCTGCTGCGGCTGTGGCATGTGGACCCCGACGATCGAACCGCCGAACTGATTCTCGACGCCGCCGAGCATATCGGGAACTGGGTGCCGGGCCTGCCCGAGTGGTATGACTGGGACAGCGACAGGTTCGTGGGGTGGCACATTGGGACGGTGCGAATGGGGGAGGGCGATGAGTTCGAGGTGCCGGACCACTTCCGGCTTATCCAGCTCGCCCTGGGCGCATACCTGATCTCGCGAGATGAGCGCTATCTGGACCTGAGCGTGCGATGGGCGAACCGGTGGGCCGGCACGATTCTGAGCGACGTCGAGCGTCTGCCGGGGGCCCTGTTCGCCGAGGGCAGCGACAACGGCGTGGTTGCGTACGCCAGGGGCGATCACCACTCCGGGCCGGGCAAGACAGGCTCTGTCGAACCATACATCGCCGCCGGGGCCGTGGACGTCCTCCTTGACCTGTACGTGATCACCGGTGAGCCGCTGTACGCCAATGCCGCGCGGGCCCTGTGCAGCGCGTGCCTCGCGGAGTTGGGGGACCCGGACTCCAATCCCCCGGGAGCGCTTATCCAGCGCTACCGTGTAGTCACCGGGGATGCCACGTTGGACGCGCAGGTCGCTACCACTCTCGAGTATATTCTGCCCGAGCGTCCGGGCACGCCTGTGATGCTGCTGGACGCCCCCACGACGACCCCGGTCGCCGGCATCGGGAAACGTGCGGACATGGTGCGCTGGGGCTACCGAGATGGTGAAGGGAATCTGCTTCCTGAGACGAGTCCGTCTCCATCAGCGCTCGCCCTCGCCTTCCAGATCAATGGGAAGGTGGATCTCGCGACACGGGCCTTGGAGATGGTCGCGGATCGCCTGCGTCTCGCGCGCACGAGCCTGCAGGACGGGCGCACCCATGGCTGCGGCGGACGCTCGATCAGTGCGGTTGCTTCCGGGCACGGCCGGGACAGCGGCTACGGGAACGTGACGGGCTGCTTCTACACATTGGCGCACGGGGCCACCAGGTATGTGGGTCACGAGCGCCCGGCGCTGGTGCCCGTCGAGGGCCCCGAGGGTCTGCCGAAGGAGGGCGCTTCACTCACCCGCAATGGCCCCGCCACTCCGCTGAACGCGCGGGTATGGACGGCGGGAGAGCTGCGCACTGTCGCGCCCGGAACCGTGTGAAGATGCCGACAAGCGCCGGGGCGAGGTCGTGGTCACCTCACCTCTTGCGTCTCCCCTCGTTGGAGACTACCATTCACGTATGAGACGCGCGCGTTGTTGGACTCCGCTGTGGCTCCTTGCGCCGGCGCTCGTGCTGGCTGGGGCCGCTCCCCTGCTCGCTCAAGATGACGACTACCACAGTGCCCTTGCGACGGCGCGGCGACTTGTCCGCGGTGGCGACTTGCTCGCGACCACAAAGGCCTTCGAGAGTGCGGCAGAGCTCGCGGAGACTGACGTACAGCGCGCGTCGGCCTGGTTTGAGCTGGCGACGTTCATGGAGCGGATGCACCAGCTCAAGTCGGCGTCCACGTATCTGGACAAGCTTGTCGCCCTGGACCCACCGACCACCTGGCACGCCCCCGCATTGGATCGGCTCGCGCGCGTGTACCAGCGTCTCGGGAAGCTGGACGAGGCAGCGCAGACGTACGCCCGCCTGGCACAGTTGCCGGACGTCTCCCCACGGATGGTGGAGATCGCGATCTGGGGACAGGCGCGGATGTACCAACAACTCGGCCGCATGGACAAGGCGGTGGAGGCCGCGCGGAAGCTGCTCGACGAGCATCCTGACAGTGCGTACGCCGGTGCGGCGACGGCGACTCTGGTGGAGGGGCACGTGCAGAAGGGTGAGCTCGCGGAGGCGCGGCGGCTTGCCGACGTTGAGGCGCGTCGAGAGGGCGGCAACGCGGGCCTGCTGATGCGCGTGGCCGCGGACATGAAGGCGGCAGGACTGTTCGAAGAGGCCCTGGAGGCGCTGGACACGTACACGCGTCTGCGCTCCGGCGACCAGGGCGCGTACCAGCTCTTCTACGATATCCACTCCGCGCGTGGGACCCTCGCCGAGTACCAGGAGAGCCTGGGGAACCTGGCGGACGATGCCCAGCGCCGGGAGGAAGCGCTGCGCCGCCTCGCCGACCTGTATTCTCGACAGCGCGAGCCCGGGAAAGCTCTCGCCACGCTGGAGCGGCTGATTGACCTGATCCCCACGGACGCGAACCTGATCAGCTCAACCGCCCGCACGGCGATGCACGCGGGGAAACGTGAGAAAGCGGTCGAGTTGTACGAACGCGCCCTTGCACTTAGCCCAGACAGCACGCCGCTGCGGTCGGAGCTGGGAGATGTCTACGCGGAGATCGGCGACAAAGAGAAGGCGCTCGAAACCTGGAAGCGTGCCTATCGGTACTCGCCCGAGAATGCGATGTCGGTGCAGATGCTGGGGCGACACCTGCACGCGCACGGGTACTATCAAGATGCGGTCAACACGTACTTGGAGGCCCGGGAGGCCCTCGGCGACCCGGCGGCGTTTGCGGAAGAACTGGGTGAAGAGTATGAGACTCTGCTGTGGGTTGACAAGGCCGTGGTCGAGTACGTGACGGCGCTGAGCGTGGCGACGAGGATGAACATGCGGGCCGGGCGACGGCTGCAGATGATGGCCGCCGACGAGATGCTCGGGCCGGACGTCATCCGCATCCTCGAGGCCAGGCGGGCCAAAGGTGACATGCCCGACGGCGCGGTTGTTGCGCTGGGTTTGGCGCACCTGAAGGCCGGGCAGCCCGACAAGGCCGCCGAGGTATTCCGCGCACTTGAGGGCTCCGAGGGGCAGGCCATGTCCCTGATCCAGACGGCGAGCATGCTGGAGTCGAGGGGGGATAACTCGGTCGCGCTGGGGCTGTATGAAGCGGCGATGCGGGCCGCGCTGCCGGCGGTGGTACAAGGGCAGGTGGCCTTGCGACTGGCGGCGCTGCACTCGGGCAATGGAGACTGGCGACGGGCGCGGGATGTATTGAGTGTCGTGGACCTGGAGGTCGTCACCGCGAACCTGGGCAACAGCGTGCGGCTGGCTCTGGGGGACGTGCTGATCCTGAAGGCGGGGGATCACGAGAGCGCCCTGCCGCTGTATGTCCACGTCCTGGTGAACGGGGACGACGAGCAATCACTGCACGCGGGCTGGGGCCTGGCTGACTGCGCCTTCGTAGCGGAGGAGTATGCGGCAGCCGCGAAGGCATACCGCGAGTTGATGGCCGAGGAGCCCGGGCGGGACGCGCCGCCCCCACCACCTTTCGGCGGAGGGATGGAACCCTTCATGTTCACGGTGCCCGGGCCCGGCTTCTTCGAGCCGGAACGCCCGATGGGCGTAGCGTACGGGGCCTATCAACTTGCGGAGATCGAGTTCCGGTCCGAGCGTTTCGGCCGGGCGCGCAAGCAGTTCGAGCAGCTTGCGAAAGAGCACCCGAACAGCCGATATGCGAATGATGCCCTCGAACGCGCTCTGTTGATTGCGACGGAGTTCACCGGCGAATCACCGGCGGAACCGAAGTACGTGGAGGCGCTGCGACTAGTGGATCGGGGCAAGTTGGAAGAGGCGGTGCGGATTCTGAAGATGATCCACTCGCTCGGCCCCGATGAGCCCCTGGCGGATGACTCGGCGCTGCTGCACGCGGCTGCACTCTCCCGGTTCGGGGATCTGGACGAGGCCGCGGAGGCCTACGAAGCGATCCCGAGGCGGTTCCCGGACAGCCCTCTCGCCGCGGGGGCCCTGGTTCAGGCGGCGCGGATCGTCGCTCGCGAGCCGGCGGGTCGGGAGCAGGCGCTGGCGATCCTGCGTGGCGTCATGGTCGACTTCCCGGAGAGCCCGGAGAGCGCGGAGGCGGAGTTGGTGATCGACGGGCTCAAGAGGCGATAGCCGGCAGCGCTGTTGGCCGAACTCGCGGTCTGCTCACTGGATGGGCAGGACATTCCCGGCAATTGCCGAACTTTGGTGGGACGTATCGTGGGCGGCCCGGCATTTGGTCTGTGTAACGGCCGGACGCGACAAGTCGCGTCCCGTTGAATGGCCTTCTCAACACGACCTTTGGTCTGAACCTGCTGCCCTCTCGCGTGTTTTTACTATCATGGGCCATAGCGGGCGGTGTCGCGAGCCTTAGCAACACGGTGTCGCTGATCTACAACTCCTCTTTACGGGATCTCGCAAGGAAGGTACCTGCTCATGCCCTTTGAAGGCGCCCCTCCCCAGGCTGTGGGAGAACATTTGTCCGGCCTCCTGGCGGACGGGGAGAAGACGCTCTTCAGCGTTGCCACGGATGTCGCGACGGACGGCTCGTACGGCGAGCGCTTCTTCGTGTGTACGGACAAGCGCCTGTTCGTTGTGTCGCCGAACGGCGAGGCGGAGGGCGCACTCAGGCATGATGCATTCGAGCTGAAGGACGTCACCGAACTGAAGACAGAACAGCTTGTCGGAAGCGGCGTCCTGGTGGCGACGGCGGAAAGCAAGCGTGTCGAGCTGCTTCAGTACACGAACAGCCTCGCCGCGGACTTCACGAAGACGGCCAAGGCAGTCACAGAGTTTGTGAAGGAAAGCAAGCCGATCTCCCTCGAGACCTTGCGCCACGGCACGGATAGGAAGCGGTGCGAGAAGTGCGGCCGGGTCCTGCCAGAGTGGAGTGACACGTGTCCGAAGTGCGTGGATAAGGGCATGGTGTTGCGACGGATCGCCGGGTATGGTCTGCAGTATTGGCCACTGCTGATCGTGGCAATGCTGCTGAGCGTTTCCCAGACAGTTGCGCGACTGGTGCCACCGTACCTGTTCGGCACGCTCACCGACGAAGTGCTGGTGATTGACAAGGACCTGGGCGTGCGGCGGCACCCGGAGTGGCTGCTGGGGATCGTGCTGGCCATGCTCGGCACGCACGCACTGATGCTGATTTTCGGGGCGGCCCGGGGATGGTTGATGGTGTGGCTGGGCGGACGGGTCACCTTCGATATCCGGGCCGAGCTGTACCAGAAGATGCAGGAGTTGACCTTGCGGTTCTTCGACCAGAAGAAGGTCGGCGGCCTCATCTCCCGGATGACGCGGGACACCGACAATCTGTATTTCTTCGCAGTGGACGGCATCGCTGAGATCACGATCAACACGCTCATGCTGATCGGCATCGGCATCGCCTTGTTCATCATCCAACCGAGACTGGCGCTGTACGTCCTGATCCCCGCGCCGGTCATCGGCATCATGACCTACACCTTCTTCCGCCGCATTCGTCGCCTGTACCACCGGCTGTGGCACCGGTGGTCGAAGATGAGCGCGACGATCGGCGAGGCGCTGTCAGGTATCCGCGTGGTCAAAGCCTTCGCGCAAGAGCCTCGTGAGTCGGGACGGTTCCGCAGGGACGCCGAGGCGCTGTTCACACAGGGCGTCCAGGTCGAGCGCATCTGGATCACCTTCTTCCCGATCATCGAGCTGTCGACGGTGATCGGCTCACTGCTCGTGTGGCTGTTGGGCGGCAGGATGCTGCTGTCGGGAGAACCCGGCGCGCCGACACTGGGTAATCTGCTGCAGTTCCAGATGTACCTGGGGATGTTCTACGGGCCGCTGCAGTTCCTGGGGCGCGTGTACAGCTGGGCTCAGAGGGCCCTCACCGCCGGCGAGCGCATCTTTGAGGTCATCGACAGCGAGCCGGAGAGCTACGAGGACCCCAACGCGGTCGCGGTACCGGACCTGAAGGGTGAGGTCGAGTTCAAGGACATGCATTTCGGGTACGAGAAACATCTGCCGGTCCTCCGCAATGTGACGCTGCACGTTGAGCCCGGCGAGATGATCGGGCTGGTTGGCCATAGCGGGGCCGGGAAGAGCACGATGATCAACCTCATCTGTCGGTTCTACGACGCGGATGAGGGCGAGGTGCTCATTGACGGTCACGACATCCGGAATGTGCGGCTGCACGATCTGCGCCGCCAGATCGGTATCGTTCCGCAGGAGTCCTTCCTATTCAGTGGGACGATTGCCGAGAACATCGCCTACGCGAAGCCGGACGCGACGCGAGAGGACATCATCCAGGCGGCCCAGGCGGCCAATGCCCACGACTTCATCCGCAAGCGGCCGGACGGGTATGACTCGGAGGTGGGGGAGAAGGGCGGCAGGCTCTCCGGCGGCGAAAAGCAGCGCATCGCCATCGCGCGGGCGATCCTGCATGACCCGAAGATCCTGATTCTCGACGAAGCGACGGCGTCGGTCGACACGGAGACCGAGCAGGCGATCCAGCAGGCGATCCAGCGGCTTATCAAGTCCAGGACGACCTTCGCGATTGCGCACCGCCTGTCGACCCTGAGGAACGCGGACCGTCTGTGCGTCCTCAAGGAAGGCAAGATGGTGGAGGTCGGCACCCACGATGAACTCCTGCAGAAGAAGGACGGCGAGTACGCGAAGCTCGTGAAGATGCAGTCGGAGATATCGAGGCTGAAAGCAATCGACGGGTAGGCGGCGCGTCCCACTGACGCTTGCACCGCTACCCACAGGTTCTGAGCAATGGGGCGTGAACCGCGATGACGCAGGACGTGCCGCAGGAAGAGACCACTGAGCAGGGCGAGCCCGACCAGGCTGACACGGCCAATGAGGCCGCTGAGGCAGTGGGAACACCTGAAAACGGCCAGGGCGAACCTGCCGCCGATGCGTCCGCTGAGACTGAGGATGCGGCTGAGACGGCGGAGCCTGCTGAGGGCGATGACGCCGGCGACCTTCTCTCCTCCGAGCCGCCCAAAGACCATATCCTGGACCCGGCGAAGCTATGTGTATCTCGCGGGCCTGATGGCACCGCGCGTCTGGAGATCGAGGGTGACCGCTGCTACATGATGGTCCGGGCGGCTCGCCTGTTTCCCATCACGCGCCGCCGCGAACTGATCAGCTTGAGCGATGGCGCGGATGAGGAGATTGGGCTGATTCAGAACCTGCGGCAGCTTCCGAAGCCGATGCGCCGGATCGTGCTTGAGGAATTGCGGAAGCGTTACTTCGTCCCGCTCATCACGCGGGTCAACGACCTCAAGGACGAGTACGGAGTGCTGTACTGGAGCGTGGAGACGACGCGCGGCTCGCGGGATTTCGTGGTGCGCGACGTGCGAGACAACATCCGCGAGTTCCCGGGGGGCAAGCTGGAGATCACCGACGTCGACGGGAACCAGTTCGAGATACTGGATTTCGAGGCCCTGCCCGGGAAGAATCTGTCGGAGCTGTACCGGCTGATGTAGCGCCCCGCAGGTCCATTTGAGTGCATATACAAAGAGGCGCGCCGGCAAGCCGGGGCGTCTCTCTCGGCATTCATGGGTGATCCGCTCTCCAGCCGCAGGGACGGGACTTGGGTTGTGTTGAAGAAAGGCGATCATGGACACGGGGTGTCGTCCCGCTCTGCGGGATGCGACGGGGCCCCGTGCAAGGCGTTTCGCAGCATCCGTGGGGCCCCGCCGATTGTACGACATCGGCACCCCACGGCTATCTGACATTCTTCCAACACAACCTGTCCGGCTACTTGGCCTTGCCGGACTCGTGGTACTCGGCGTCGATATTGACC
>JALGSS010000198.1 GCA_029821745.1 Candidatus Zipacnadia bacterium | reverse complement strand
CAGCTTCGCATCGCGGGTATCCGTGTCACTCCGGATCGACGCCACCACCTGCCACCGGTCACCAGTCTCCGTGCCTCTCAAGACCAGCACACGCCCGTCCTCAGAGATGTGGTTCGTGGCATGGCGGAACGTACAGTACGGCTTGCCCTGGAACCAGCAGATGTCGGTGAATGCGTTGTGATTTCCGTCCGCGAATATCTTCAGCCAGCGGTCCAGCTTGAGCACGGTTCAGGTCCTCCCGGTGAGCAGGTGGGTTGTGTTGAACAAGGCTAGATAGTCGTGGGGTGTCACAGCGCGTCGTGACCGACGCGCTACATGGTCCCACGGTGGCTGTGAGAGCCCTTGCACGGGGCCCCGTCACACACGACGTGACACCCCGTGCCCATGATCACACTTCTTCAACACAACCGGTGTGCAGTGCCTACAACTCAAGAACGTCTCCCTCGGTCGGCACGAAGGTGTTGCCGAACTGCTCCCGCGCCGCCGATAGGGCGTCGTCCACGCTGCCTAGGCCGATGTGCACGAGACCAAGGCGCTTCGCCCCGGCTAAAGACGCGACTTGCGCGGCATCCGGCGCCCCCGAATGGGCCGGCTCCTCGGCCTCTCTCGTCGACTGTGGCCCGTGGGAGGCCTCGTGGATCAACAGATCGGTATCACGGGCGAACTCCACCAGCGCCGGGTTGTAGGGCGTGTCCCCGCTGAAGGTCACACTCGCGCCGCTCGGGGTTTCGAGTCGGTAGTGCAGACTCGGGACGTTGTGCAGCGCCCGGCAGGCCCGGACCGACAGCCCGCAGACATCAAAGGCATCGCCTCCGGCGACCTCGTGGACGTCCACCGGGATTTCGAGATGCGGGTACCGGTCAGTCTGCAGCAGTCTCCACACGTCCGTCACAACGCGCCCAATCTCCCCTACCGGCCCGTACACAGCCAGGCGTTTCTCGTCATCAGTGCGCCCGGCATGCAGGCCCTGGTAGAAGAGCAGCGAGACCAGGCCCATGTAGTGGTCGTGGTGGCAGTGGGTCATCAGCACGGCCTCGATGTCCATCGGCTCAATGCCATACTTGATCAACTGCAGCGCCGCGCACCAGCCGGTGTCCACCAGCAGGCTACCGTTGATGCAGAAGCTGGCGGTCTCTTTCCCCGGTTCAGGGGTGCATGACGCCGCCCCAAGTACTGTGACCTTCAATCCGTCCGTCACTGTATTGCCTCCTGGAACTCAGGCGATATGGTTACTCACAGGCTCGATTCAGACGCTGACGTCCGGACCCCAGGGCTTGTCCTGGACGAGCAGGTTCTTCCCGTCGCAGAACCCGTCGCCGCGTGCGCCCAGTAGATCCACGAGCCGCTTGCGCCAGAGCTCCACGCGCTCGACGTGCGCCTCGTCTCGCGCGAGATCATGCGTCTCCTGCGGGTCCGCCACCAGGTCGAAGAGCTGCTCCTGGCCGGTCATCGGGAACCAGATGTACTTCTCCTTGGCGTCCGTCAGGTAATGCATGGCCTCGTTGGCCGAATAGCAGGGGGAATGCTCTCCGTGGAAGAACTCGCGCCACGGCTCGCCACGGATCGCCTTCGCCACGCTCTGACCTGTCATGCCTTCCGGCGCATCAACCCCGCAGATGTCCAGGATTGTGGGCATCACGTCCTGCAGGCCCACGACCTCGTCACAGGCTCCCGACGGGAGGTCAACGCCCTGCGGGTAGCGAAGAACAAAGGGGATGCGGGCGGAGCCCTCATACGCGTACGTCTTCCGGTGCAGATTGTGATCGCCCATCATGTCGCCGTGGTCGGAGACAAACACCCAGAGGGTGTTCGCGGCGGCGCTACGGTCGACGGTCCGGTTGAGCATCTCCATCATGCGCCCCAGCTCGTAGTCAATGTGGGTGATGCAGCCCATGTAGCCCGCCCGGCAGCGCTGGTCCTGCTCCGGCGTCAGGGAGCCCTTCCAGGCCGTCCGGTCCAGACCCGGCTGGGGCACCGCGTGCTTCTTGGCCCAGTCGCCGACGGGGATGTGCGGCAGGGCCCGGTTGATGTACATATCCCAGTAGAACTGCGGCGGGTCGTAGGGCGAGTGGGGCCTTAAGTGGCTGCACCAGAGGAAGAACGGCTTCGTCGGGTCGCGTTTCTTGAGCTGATCCAGGCTGACATCAGTGGTCCAGACGGTGGGGTGAAGCCGCTCTTCGAGGTGCCACGGGCGCCCCAGCCAGCCATTCGCGTCGCTCCCGTGCCCTCGTTCCATCGCCTCCGGGCCGACCTGCTCGCGCAGCCAGTCCATGTAGTCGTCCGCGCCTTCGGTTAGATCGTGCGGAATCACTGTGTGGAAACCGTACAGCTTCCGGCGCGGGTGCATATTGCGCCAGCCGACATTGATGCAGTGGTACCCGGCCTGCGCAAGCACCGCGGCGAGCATGTTCGGCTCGTGATACTCAGCCGACGTGTACCCTATCGCGCCGCAGGCGAAGTTCCCCTTACCGCTGTGCAGGATGCGGCGCGCGCCGGTTGTCGAGGGTATCTCGCTATATGCGTGGGGGAAGTACGCGCCCTGGTTGATCCAGGAATCAAGGTTCGGCGTCTCTATTACCGGGTATCCGGACAAGCCGATGTAGTCTCCCCGGTGCTGATCCGTCGTGAACAGAATCACATTTGGCCGACTGTCGGGCATGATCCACACTCCTTTGGGTTGTTGCTGCAGATTGCTTCGACACTGAAGGGGCTTCTGCCTTCCTTGCCCGGCCCTGGATCTCGAACTGGTCGCCCTTACCGACCAGCACGAGACGAAGGGACGCGAGTCTGCCCGCACACTGACCCCATAAGCCACACATCGAGGTACACTCATGCTTCGCGCCCACCGCCTGCTGCTTCTCGTCGCCATCATCGCGTTGTCGTCCCTTGCTGCGCTCGCCCAGGACGCCGACCGTGACGCGGATGGCATCCCGGACGACGTCGAGCTGAAGCTCGGGACTAATCCCGACTTCGACGAAGGCCTTAGGCTCATCGTGGATGACAAGCTGCGCGGCCAGGGAGACGTGAATGGCCGAGGCCCGAAGTGCCCGGACATCGACAAGGTCTACTTCGCCCATGTGGCCGGCGACCGCTATGTGTGGAAAGTCACCTTCGGGGCCGAGTACCCCTCCAGTGGCACGATTTTCCACCTCTACACAGACATTGACGACGACACAACCAACGGGCGGCAGGACTCCGGATGGGTGCAGGGCGTCGACATCATGTACAGCATGGTCGACAGCCGAGACGATCCCCGCGTGTTCACGCCCCAGGTCCGGGCCAATCAGGCCTTCCCGATCCGCTACGTGATCCGCGGCAACGCGATCTTCGTCTGCGACGACGTGCACATGCGCGTGGTCGACGGCAAGACGCACTTCAGGATGTGGCTGCTCAGCCAACAGAAGGACCCGCAGACCGACGGCGACTCCACGAGTGCCATATACGTCGACCAGCCGCTTAACCCGGCCCGGGAGGTCCCAGCTCTCCCCTACCCCAAGCCTGAGAACTTCACTGCGCTGACCATGCGTAACTTCAACGCCCTGTCCCACAGCCTCTGGGCGGACGACGACACAGTGCTGCTGCACTCCAAGGATGCCGCCGTCGCGGGGTACACGCTGCTGATGAACGGGGACTTCGTCGGCGATGGTGAGGGTGTCGAATCCGCCACCTGGGAGTGCCCTGTTGACGGAGAGTATCGCATCGGTCTGATCCTGCGCGATAACTCAGGGCGCCTGGAGGGCCTCGACGTGCTACTGTCAGGGCGCAAAGTCGGCACTGTGGTGGGATACGCGGTCGGTCGGCCCGCGGTGCTCCACTACACGAGTGAACCGATCAGCGTCAAGAAGGGCCAATCCATCCAGGTCCGCACGGCGGAGAGCAGCAGCCCGGTCACCTTCCACAATGTCTGTCTGCTTGCTTCAGAGCCGGCGATTCCACCGCTCAAGATTGAGAATCTGACCGCCTGGCATATACCGGATGAGCCCGGAGCGCCTCCGGGACGCGTCATGATCGCCTGGACCACGAATCGCCCCACCGACGGGTCAATCCGCTACTCTCTTGCGGGGCCCGAAGCCTACCGGCAGAACGGCACAATCGACGAGGATCGCGGCCCGGTCAACAACCACCGCGTCATGCTGCCGCCGGAGCTGGGGGCCTCCGGGTATCAGTTGCGAGTGACCTGCGTTGAGCCCGACCAGCCCGATTACCAGGCCCAGACCGCCACGGCCTCCTACACCGTCTGGCGCAACCCAGTGACCCACGCCCGCTTCCAGGGCGCCCTGACGCCCCAGGTCGAGACGCCGGTGCGCATCCCTCTCACGGTGCATGAGCCCACCGGCCTCGATCGCGATGCTTGGCCCGTCACGTCGGGCGTCCCGCTCCCGGATGGACTCCTCACCGATCCCGCGAATTGCCGCCTTGTGGACAGCGCGGGCGACTCAGTTCCCGCTCAGTTCAAAGCCACGTCGTGGTGGCCCGGGACGGTGTACGTGCGCTGGCTCTTGGTGGATTTCCTCGCGGATACCCAAGCGGGCCGGGATGCGACCTACACACTCATCTGCGGCACTGAACCCGAAGAGATCGCGGACCCGATAGCCCTCACCTCCACCGGTCTGGACGCCACGCGTCTCGCCACGCCGGCCGAGCGCCCCATTGGCGTGGCCGCCCTGCCCCTCACCATCAATACGGGTCGCCTCTCGCTGACTCTGGGCGCCGGGGGCTTCGCACCCTTCGCCGATGTCACAGTCGACGGGCGCCGGGTGAGCGACGCGGACTCCGCTGCATCGGGTTTCGAGCTCACGGACGACGAGGGCACCGTCTACTCGTCCGCATTGGCCCCGCCGCAGGAGATCATCATTGAGGACGGTGGGCCGATCCGCGCCACCGTCGCGGTGCGGGGCAAGCTCGTGAGCGCGGACGGGCAGGCGTACATGCGCTACCTGTGCCGACTGCATTTCTACCGAGGGCAGCCCTACGTCCGCACGGTCTTCTCCCTGGACAACGACACGCTGCCGCCCACGATGAGCCTCCTGCGCAGTCTTCAGGTGCGCATCCCAGCAGGGCTGGACGGGGCTCGTCTCGGCATCGGCGCGGACGGCAAGACCCATGGGATCCAGGCCGGCGACCGACTGCTCCAGGACGAGGACTTCCAGTGCAAGACCGGCCAGGACGCCTGCCGCCGGGCCGATGGCTGGCTCGCCGCCGCAACGGACGACAGCGCGCTGGCCGTCTCAGTGCGCGACTTCTGGCAGCTCTATCCGAAGGCCCTCAGGACCGACGCGGAGGGGATCGTCCTCGAACTGCTCCCTGCGCTGCCCGAGAGCCAATATGAGGGCGCGAGCGACGCCGACGTCAACAAGCTGTACTTCTGGTGTGACAAGGGCCGCTACAAGATCCGAACCGGCGTGCGCTTGACCACGGAATTCGCCACCGACTTCGCACCCTCCCTGGATGGCGCCGAATCGCCCGGATACGCGAGTGCCCGAGCCTGGCAGAACCCCCTGTTCGCGGCAGCAGATACATCATGGTACTGCTCTACCGGCGCCTTCGGGCCCATGATCCCCCGCGAGAAGGGCAAGTTCGACGTGTACGAGACACGGCTTGACGACGCCTTCGGCAAGTTCATGGGCCGCCGGGAGTCCACTCGCGAGTTTGGCTTCATGAACTACGGCGACTGGTTCGGCGAGCGGCGCAACAACTGGGGGAACATCGAGTACGACACCCAGTGGGCTCTCGGAGTAAACTTCGCCCGCACGGGCAATCTGGACATGCTGTGGCGCGCGGAAGAGGCCGAGAGCCACAACGCGGACGTCGATGTCACTCACTACTGGTCCAATGCCGGCACCATCGGCCGCCCGTTCACCCACTGCATTGGTCACACAGGCGGATACTTCGCCGACGACTGGATGGGCATGGGGAGGACCTTCAACCGTGGCCCGCGGGGCGCCGGACACACGTGGGCACAAGGGCACTTCTATCTGCACGCACTCATGGGCGAGCAACGGTACCTCGAGACGGGGCGCCTTACCGCGGAGAATCTCGCGCACAAGACCACGGACTTCCGCTTCTCGTCGGAGCGAAGCGCAGGTTGGCCCATCATCGCCCTCATGGGCGCTTACAACGTGGACGCGAACCCCTTCTACCTCAACGGCGCAAGGCTCATGGCCGACCAGTCCATGTGGGCGGTCAACCCGGAAACCGGGGGATGGGGCCATTTCCTCGATCCTAACGAGTGCAAGCACGAGCCCCGCTGCTGGGGATGCAAGCCCTTCATGAGCGGCGTGCTCCTCCACGCCCTGAAGATGTATGATCTCGCCCAGCCCCGCGAGGATATCAGGCAGACCATCCGTGGCGTCTCTGACTTCCTGTGGAATGACACCTACATCGCCCGCGACTACGGTTTCTATTACTCAGGCTGCCACACATTCAACAAACGCGGGGGCACATGGACGCTCAGCCTGGTCGGCGACGGCCTCGCGTACGGCTGTCTCATCGACCCCGAGCACGCCCACAAGGACAAGCTGCTCCAGGCGGCCGCCGGGTTCATGCATCTGTCGGGCGTCAGCGACTTCGGCAAGACCTTCACCCAGGGAACGTGCTTCCTACCGCAGATGCTGAATGATCTGGATGCGCTCGGGCTTACCGACATTCCTGCCCCGCCTCCCGCACAGTCAGAGGACCGCGCGCAACTGCGCGAGAAGCTGTACCTGACGGCCGGGGAGACGCGGATGTTCCGCCCCGTCGTCTACCACTGGGGCACGGAGTCCGTGCCCTGTGGCGTCAGCGTTCGCGAGCCGCGCCAGAGCTGGTTCCGGACCGCCGAGCAGGGAAAATGGACAGCCGGGGCGGGCTACAGCTTCGGCCCGGTCCTGACCGTTCACGCGCCAGTTGACGCGACCCCGGGAATGAACCAATGCCTCCCGGTTCGCGTCAAGATGGGCGACGCGGCGTTCAAGTTTCGGGTCGTCGCGACCGTTGTGGAGCCGCGGGTGCGGGGCGACCGTGTGGGCTGGCTCTCCGGCGAAGGTGATCCGTTCCGTGAAGCCGCCGAGGCCCTCGGCGTCACTCCTGAGTTGATCGAGGACGCGACGGTTGAGGACCTGACCCAGTACGGGACGATCGTCCTCGGCGCGGAAGCCTTCAACAAGGACTTCGCCAACGTGTGCGGCGCGGCCGCGCGACTTGAGCAGTGGGTGGCTTCAGGAGGTCATCTGGTCGTCGGGCAGTTGAACGATGACGCCTGGAGCGTCGGCCGCCTGCCGGTCGACCTGATCCTCAGCGACACCAACGATGTGTCCGCCGAGATCGTCGCCAAGCAGCATCCGCTCTTCACTGAGCCGAACACCATCGCGAACCTGGCGGGGGTCGTGAGTTACGATTCAGTCTCGGCTGCGGCGGCTCCGTCACCGTTGTCATGCCCAGCTTCGATCGCCCGGTCGCGGGTGTTGGCGAAGTCCCTGACGCACAACTCGATTCCTGCCGTGCGTTCATGCACAATCTGCTCGTCTATGCGGGCTGCGAAATCCGAGGATAGATGAAGCGGCACGTCGCCCTCTCTCTTCTCTTACTGCTTACGGCGCTGCCCGTATGGAGCGCCGGTCGAGTGCCTGGCGTCACGGTGAAGTTCACCGGCGGCAGGCTCGTCGAGGTGCCCACTGCGTCCCCCGACACTCTCATCATGGGTGAGCTCTTCCCGGACCGTCCGTTCCTCGATCCGCTGGACCCGGTGCCTCTCGAACGGTTCCGCCCCTTCTACGATCGGGCCGGCCCTAGTCTGGAGATCACGTCCGAGCAACTGGCCGACCTGCACGCCCGCTCCCAGGAGGATGCTGCGGTGCGCGAGCGCGTCGAGCGTCTCGTAGCCGGCGCCGAGGGCCTGCTCGCCCGGCCTGTGCCGCAGTATGAGCCCTGCCCCTTCCACTGGATCCAGGCGCCACCGGACCGGGCACGCAAGACGGAGCGAGCAGCGGCCGAGCTCGGGCACATGCGCCGCGTGTGCGCCCTCGCCTTCGCTCTCACGGGAGAGGAGCGCTTCGCGCGGAAAGCGTGGGAAGCCTTCGAGACCAATGTGGCGCATTTCTACACCTACGGCGTGTTCCGGATGCCCTACTCCTGGCGCTCTCCGTGGGATAGCGGCTATGAACTCTACGACGCCGCCGCTGCCTACGACCTCATCGCCCACTGGGAGGGTCTCACGCCGCTGGACCACGCCCTCGTCTTCTGCTATCTGAGGCGACTCGGGCTGCGCGTCGCCTATGCCGTCGAGCTCTCGCCCGTCATCGGCAGTCAGCAGTCAATGTGGACCTGCAATCTCGGTTGCATCACACTCTACGCCCCGGAGTTCCCGGAAGCGCGCACATGGCCCGCGCTCGTCGAGGAGCGGATGCACAATGTGATGGCTGATTTCATGACCGACGGCGGACAGATCGAGTGCGATCCCCAGGCCCACGCTCTGGCGCTTGAGTACATCGTCAGATACGCACGCCTCGCTGCTCGCCACAACCGCGCCGACATAGCCCGGCAGAAGTGGGGAGCGGGACAGGTGTCCGTCGAGACTTGCCTGGACTGGCTCGCGAAGGTTGTCACGCCCCTGGGAACGCTTCCCGCGATCAACGGAACCTCACCTACCCATCTTGCGAGCTGTCTGCCCTTCATCGCCGGAATCGAAATATTCGGTCGCGGCGACTGGCTGCATGCAGGCCGTGTTGACCCCGGCGCACTCCCGCTGTTTTCCCGCCCGCCGGACGACCTCGCGTCTGCCGAGCCTACCCACCGATCACTGCTCTTGCCCGACACGGGGTTCGCCGTCCTGCGCGACGGCTGGGCGAAAACGGACAGCTACCTGCTGCTGGACTATGGCCCCCACGGCGGCCCCCAGGGACATCTCGACAAGCTCAGCTTCACCCTCTACGCCAATGGTCAACCGTGGGTGCTTGATGCGGGCCCCTCTCCCCATGCGTCGATCTACGCCGAACAGGACCAGTACTGGCACCGGCAGACCGTCGCCCACAACACCGTCCTCGTGGACGGTCGCTCACAGCGCCCGACCAGCGGCAAGCTAGTGGCTTGGAACTCGGAGCCGACGCTGGACATGGTGGCAGCCGAGCACGACGGGTACGAAGACCTGATACACCGCCGCACGATCATCCACCCGCGCGGAGGCTACTTCCTGCTCTTCGATGAGCTGGTCAACACCGCCGATCAGACCCGCGACCTCCGGGCACTGCTCCACATCCATGGCGCCAGAGAGTCCGGTACCATGGGCCGAGTCGTGTTCTGGCGCGAGGGGGAGCAAGGGCTCGTGGCCCTACCGGCCAAGGGGCGCGGCCTGCGGGGGATCGAGACGCACGACGGGCTGTGTCTGGGCTGCGATGGCTCCTCGGCATCCATGCCACCGAACCCGGAAGACCCGGACCTGAGCCCCGGAGATCCGGGGTGGGAGTTCATCCCGTACATCGGTCTGAAGAAGGTGCTTCCTGCCAGGGGTACGCAGACGTACTGCGTGGCGCTCATCCCCTTCCAGGGGCAAGAGCCGGTGGCGAGTCTGGAAGTGGTCGACGGACAGCGGTCCTACGTGGTGGAGTTGAAGATGGGGGACATCCACGACCGAATTCTGGTGCGCCGCAGGGACGCGGGTCCGGGAAGGGCCGGTGGACTTGGACTCGCAACGACTGATGGCGGCTACGTATTCGTCCGCGAAGAGAATGGCAAGACAACGGTCATGGAGACTGACGGCGGCGACATGTCCATCGACGCCCCGTCACATCCGTAGGCCCCCGTTGACCGAGATCACCTGGCCCGTGATATAGGACGCGTCGTCCGAACAGAGGAACGCCACGAGTGCGGCAACTTCGTCGGGAGCGCCGAAGCGCTTCAGGGGAATGCTCTGCAGCAGCGCGTCGGTTCGCGCCTCTTCCATGTCGGCTGTCAAGTCTGTCTCAATGATGCCCGGGGCAACAGAGTTCACGAGAACGCCCTGTGCCGCGACTTCCCGAGCCAGAGCCTTGGTGAAACCGATGAGCCCCGCCTTCGCCGCCGCGTAGTTCGTCCGGCACATGTCCCCCATCAGCCCCGCGTCGGACGAAATGCTCACGATCCGCCCCCACCGGTTCCTGATCATCCGCTTCACGGCCAGCTTCGACAGCAGGTACGCGCCCCTCAGGGCCACATCGATGACTTCATCCCACGCCTCGTCCTTCATGAATGTGAGATACTGGTCCCGGACGACACCTGCATTGTTCACGAGGATGTCGAGCCCGCCCAGGCCATCTACAGTGCGGTCCACCAGGGCCTTCACAGCGTCCTTGTCGCGCACGTCTGCCTGGCAGACGAGCACGGAACGCCCCATCTGGTCGATCTCGCGCGCCACATCGTTGGCCGCGTCCTCGTTCACCGCGTAGTTGACCATGACATCCGCGCCGGCCCTCGCGAGACGCAGGGCGATGGCGCGACCAATCCCACGCGAGGCGCCCGTCACCAGTGCGCGCTTGCCCGAAAGGTCACTCATCGGTGTTGTCCTTCCTGTCCCGCTCGCCCTGCTGTTCACGCAAGCGACGGGCCCTGCGCACGAGGTATGCGCGGCCGAATATCACGGCCAGAAACGTGACGCCCATGATGACGAGGGGCTCAGTGAAGACACCCCAGATGCATCCCGCACGCCGCTTCAGTTTCCGCCGCTTTGCCCCCTTACCTGGTCCCTTGCCACTCTCGGCAGTTGCGCCGCTATCGGGCTCCAGGCGAAAGCTGTCCTTCTCGATCTCCTTATGTCTAACGCGCCACACAGCGCACCCTCCACAATCGATGCGACGGGCGAGCGAATCCGCCCCCGATGGCCCTGTCCCAGGTCCAACGACAATCTCTATTCGTCGTCATCCATCTCCTCGATGTAGGTCTCGACATCGCTCTGGGAAACCGGCCCGCCATGCTGCGCCCACGCGGCCACTTCCTCGATCGACACGTCATTCTCGCGGGCGACACGCCTGGCCGCCGGGGTAGCACGGACGCGCCGCTCAAGCCGCTCTCGCTGGCGCTTGGGCGCCTTCTGGTCGGCTTCGTCCGCCCCCTCTAGATCCAAGTGTAGGGCTGCGCGCGCCGCATGCTTCTGCAGCAGTTCGCGGTTCCGCGTCTCAATGCCCGCAGGAGCGGTCTCGCCCTGCTCACCGACGAAGGCAATCGCGTAGCCCACGGGAAGCACGCTCTTATCAGGGCAGAACGTCCGCAATATGTATCCGGGGACTTCCACCTCGTATTCGAAGGTCACTTTGTCGGTAATAATCTCGCAGAGGAGATCACCCTCCGACACGTACTCGCCCTCGCGCTTGAGCCAGCGATGAAGAGTAACCTCCTCGAGGTTCTCGGCCCATTTCTCGATGACTATCAAGTGTCCCAAGTGCTTGCTTCGCTCCAGACAGTAGTGTGGAAGTGGGGCCATGAGGGACAGCAGCCCATCGGCGAGTATAGCACTCGATTCTTGAGCAAGTCAAACCATCACAGCAAGCCCTGGGGACGCTCCACGTCCGCTCTCAGCCCGTCAGAATGCCCTCATAGAGGCGCACCGCCGCTTCCACCTGCGCCACCTCGACCCATTCATTGGCTGTGTGCGCTTGAGCGATGTCCCCGGGGCCGCAGACCACAGACTCGATGCCGGCCCGATGCAGCTTGCTGGCGTCGGTCCCATACTGCACACCCACAACGTTCCCTCGCCCGGTCGCGGATTCCGCGGCCGCCCTCACGCGGCGCACGACCTGTGCGTCGAGCGGCGTCTCCATCGGCCAGTCCTCCAGGAGCACCTCCATCTCGAAGGCGACCTGGTTGCCGATGAACTCGCGCAGTTCCTCACCTGCGTCCTCCCCGTTCTCTCCAGGCACAAGGCGCCGGTCAACCAGCACCTCGCACAGGTTTGGGCCTGGCTCCCAGGGACTCAGCATACTCCTCCAGCAGCCCCACGAGCCGCGACATCGTGTAGATCGCGTTCTCGCCCTGCGTCGGGTCGCTGCTGTGCGCCGCGCATCCACGCGTCCGCAAACACCATCGATAGGCTCCCTTGTGCGCCACGACAACATCCAATCCCGTGGGCTCCCCCGCGCACGCCATCCCGGTGCGCAACTGCTCAACGCTCAGGCCCACGTCTTCCGGCCGCTCCACGAGAGCGTTTACCCCGCTGAAGCGGTACTCTTCGTCACAGGTTGCGGCCAAGACACAGGTCTGCGCCGGCGTCCCCGACGCCGCCACATTCACCAGGGCCATCACCATCGCCGCCAGGGATCCCTTATCATCGCACGCGCCCCGTCCGTACAACTTGCCCCCCTCGACGCGCGGGTCGAAGGGCTCGATCTCCATGCCCTCCACCGCTACCGTGTCCGTGTGGGACTCGAGTATGATGGGCTGCGCCGACCTCCCCTCCACCACTGCAATCAGATTCTCGCGCCCATCGCACGCCTTCTGGCGCTTGCAGTCGATCTTGTGGCGACCCAGGAACGCCTCGAGATGCGCCACCATCCGAGCCTCGCCGTACAGGGCGTCGTCCGGCTCTCCGCCTGACGGATTCACGCTCGGGATCGCGACAAGCTCCCTCAGCAGGTCGATGACTTGGCTCAAGCTCGATCACTTCCTTGGTCGAATGCCTGACGCTTCGAGGCCCCGATGCCGCGCACCTTCCCCAGCAGGCATGAAAAAGGGCCCTCGCATTCACGAGAGCCCTCCACAACCGTTACCACTATGAAGTGGTCGGGGCGGCCGGACTTGAACCGGCGACCTCACGGCCCCGAACCGTGCGCGCTAGCCAAACTGCGCTACGCCCCGACCAGAGGTCGGAAATATAACACACGAGAATCGGACGGTCAAGCCCACAGATTGCCCTCCACATTGCCCTCCGACCTCAATTCCCGAGCTTCAGTATCCCCGCCCGGCCTTCACCATCCCAACTCAAGGAACCTGCACATTGAGCCGCAGCAGCCGCAAACGGCAGGCGTCGCGGCCACTCGCGAGGGGCTTTGGGCCGCTTTGCGTCGGCGAGAGCACCATGGGATGCAGCGATGTTCACGGTCCCGTCGCCTTCGGCAGTGAGCGCGACCCAGATCTGCTCGTGCGGGTACTTCAACGTCCGGTCCGCGAGGACCTCGGCGGTCTGCCTGGGTGCCGAATGACTGACGCACAGCCCCGCTACGCACCGATCCCGGGCACTCGGCCCGCAACACAGCACGTTTGACACCCGCCTCGATGGCAGGTTTAATCGGGAGCAAGCGCGTCTTGCTTACACTGTCGCCCGACCCGAGTCGCTCCGTCGAGACCCGGTGAGACGGTCGACGAGAACCTCGCAGACGAAACCGTCCGGCAGGTGATCACACGATGAGCATGGCCAGGCCGAAGGTCGCGCTCTGGCCAGTCGAGGCTGGCGCGTCGAGGCCGACGAGACCCAGAGCCTTTGGGCCATCCGCGACGGACACGTTGAGGTCGAGTGCCTGCGGAAGCCCTACAAGGGCGGTCGGATCGTGCACGATGTGCCCATCGTCCAGCGCGGAGTACTCGAGTTCGATTGCCTCCTCGCTGCCAAGGGTGCCGCCAACTACGACCACCTGTCACTCGGGCTGAAGTTGTTCGGCCATCTGATGGCCTTCAAGAAGTACGCGGGTCATCACCTCCTCGCTCACGTCCCCGCGGAGAACATCATGTACTCGGCCACCGGGAAAGTGCCGCTCGGGAAGTGGGTTCACTTCCGGGTCGAGTTCGATGCTCCGCGTGGGCGCGTCGAGTACTACCTTGGCGATGCCCGCGATCCCCTGATGATCGACACCCGCCTCACGATGAAGACCGAGGGCGAAACCGGTGAGTTCGAGTGGTTCAACTACGGCCTCACCAAGGGCACGGTGACGAACTGGGTCGACAACGTCAGCCTCCGGCGCATCGAGAGCGACGACGAGAAGGCGGCGAGCCGACGCCGGACACTCCTTGTGCTGGGCATGAGTTCGGAGCGCCTCGGCGTGGAAGACGCCGTGCGGAATGCCGTGCCCGCGGACAGCCTATCCGTGTACGTGATGCAGACGCGGAGCTCAGCGACGCGCCCGAGCAATATCTTCTCCCTGGACAGTGTGCCGGGAGCGGCAACGTGGCGAGAAGCGCGCCGGATTATCCTCGCGGACGTGCCAGCCGGCCCTCGGGAATGCCTTCCTCCTCACATGCTCGACGATCTGAGCCGTGCCGTCCGCGGCGGGGCCGACCTGCTGGTACTGGGAGGGCCTTTCGCTCTGGGCAGCGGCGGGTACGCCGGAACGGTGCTCGAAGAGCTCCTGCCCGTGCAGGTGGGCGGCCCGTGGCGACTGCGCCGCTTCGAGACCCCCCAACCAATAGCGGGGTTGCGCGCCGGACCCACAGTGCTGTGGTACCACGACGCTCCCCCGAAAGCCGGCGACGTGCATACGGCCCTCAAAGCGGGCGGCAAGCCGATGTATGCCTGGTGGCGCTGCGGGAAGGGCCGCGTCGGGGTATTCCTGGGCGCTGCGCTGGGAAGCCCGGCCGACTTCGGTGACGGCGTGCCCTTCTGGGAATGGG
>JALGSS010000197.1 GCA_029821745.1 Candidatus Zipacnadia bacterium | reverse complement strand
GCCGACGCGTAGATGTGTGTATGGATGTCGATGATCGAGGTCGCCTGGAGGGCCTTGCTGACCGCATGGTCCAGGGCTTCCCGGCTGGTAATCGGTGTGCGGGCGTCAGATTCTCCCATAGCAACATCCCTCGTGTCTGTTGGTTCGGGTACGTGGCTTGTAGGTTCGTTGCGGGCCGGGGAGGGTCCTCCCGCATCTGGGCACACACGTCTCTCCTCCCGCTTGACCCACGCGGTCCCTTCCGGTACTGTGGAGTTTGACGGGGCGCCGATGCGGCGTGACGACGCCCCTAGCCCGGCGATCATTCCAGGAGAGAAGCCCAATGCACCGCGCCGCATCATCTGAGAGCAGTATCCGGGCCCTGTGCCAGACGATACCTGGGCTCGACGCCGACGCAATCGACGCCGCCCGCAGTCGCCAGGACCAACTCACTAAGCCCCCCGGCAGCCTCGGCCGCCTTGAGGACATTTCCGTGCAACTGGCCGGGATGACCGGTGTCGCGCGCCCAAAGGTCACCCGCAAGGCCGTCTTCACCCTGGCGGGGGATCATGGCGTGGTCGCAGAGGGCGTCAGCGCCTTCCCACAGAGCGTCAGCGTGCAGATGGTCGCCAACTTCCTCGCCGGAGGGGCGGCGGTGAACGTCCTCGCCCGGCATGTCGGCGCGAAGAACATCGTCGCGGACATCGGCCTCGCCAACGAGGTCCCCGGCGACACGAGCGGTCTGAAGTCCCTGCGTGTTGCCGATGGCACGGCGAACATGGCGGCGGGCCCCGCGATGACCCCTGAGCAGATGTGGCAGGCCGTTCAGGCGGGCATCGACCTGGCGAACGCCGAGGCCGAGGAAGGGCTTGACCTCGCCGCGACGGGCGAGATGGGCATCGGCAACACAACCCCCGCTACGGCGATTCTCTGCGCCTTCTCGGGCGCTGACCCCGTTGACGTAACCGGGCCGGGTACAGGTCTCAAGGCTGAGGGAATCTCCCGTAAGGCCGAAGTGATCCGCCGCTCCCTGGCCGTCAATGAGCCCGATCCAGACAACCCCTGGGATGTGCTGCGGAAGGTCGGCGGGTTCGAAATCGCGGGCCTTGTCGGGGTGATTCTCGGCTGCGCGGCGAGGCGCATTCCCGTCGTCGTGGATGGATTCATCTCCACCTCGGCGGCGCTGATCGCGACCCGCGCCTGCCCGAAGTGCGCCGGCTTCCTGTTCGCGGGCCATCGCTCCGCCGAACCGGGCCACGACAGGATGCTCGCACTCCTCGGTCTCGACCCTATCCTGAGTCTGGACATGCGTCTTGGCGAGGGTACGGGCGCCGTCCTGGCCTTTACCATCATCGACGCCGCCGCGAAGCTACTCGACGAGATGGCCACCTTCGCGGATGCGGGCGTGGACGGCGAGGCCGAATGATCGTCGAGCTGACCAACTTCACGGTCTGGGGCAAGCCGTGGTTCGAGGACGGCTGGGACGGGCTGCGGGGATTCTGCGCCAGACACGGGCTGTCGGGCATAGAGCTTCTCGGCTCGGGCGCGCAACCGGACACCGCCCCGCCGGCGGACCTCATCGGCGGCCTGCATCTACGCAGTCTGGGCCAATGGCTGCCTCTGGCGGGCCTGGACGTGCCCGAGTTCGGCTGCGGCGCGTCGCGATACGCGGCGGCACAGGGCTACGAGGACCTCGTACAACTGCGGGCGAACGAGTTGCACCACGCGGCCCAGTTCGAGCCTGGATACGTGGTCTGGCATGCGTGCTACGCGCCGTACCCGCAGGTGTTCGAGGGCCCGCTGATACTCGACGCGGACACCTTCCTGGAGCGGCTCGCGAAGCTCGTGCGGGATGTCTTCGCCGTGTACGAGCCGCCCTTCCCGGTCTGCTTTGAGAACGGATTCGGCGTCGGGCTGAACTACGAGCGGCCGCGTCAGGTGCGCGAATTCATGGACGCCCTGAACGAGCTTCCGGTGGGCCTGGTGATCGACACGGGCCACTTCCTCAATGGCCACCGGGAGTTCACCACCGAGGAGGCGGCCTGCGAGGCCCTGTCCGGGATCGCCACCGGTCTCGACGCCGCGGGAATCAAGGCGGAGGTCATGCACCTGCACTGGACGCCGCCTGAACTCGTCCCGCCGGGCGCATGGGACCAGGCCAGGGCGCTCGTATTGGACGGGCCGCACACGGAGGAGACAGTGCAAGAGGTTTCCGACTTCTTTGCCCGGTGCGATCAACATCAGCCCCTGACCGCTTCGCCGGTGCGCAGCATGGTGCAGACCTTCGACCCGCGTATCGTCGTCCATGAGTTGGGCGCGATGTCCTTGCACGACCATGACGCATGGTTGTCCCTGCAGACGCGAGCCTTGCGAGGTGAATGACACGGTGGCGGGGAAGTTAGTATTCATTACGGGAGGCGCCCGCTCGGGCAAGAGTGTCTTCGCCGAGAAGCTGGCGATTTCCCACGACGGGCGCGTGGCGTACGTGGCGACGGCGTCTGCCGGCGATGAAGAGATGAAGCTGCGCATCGAGCGACACCGAGCGCGCAGACCGTCGGACTGGGCCACGTTCGAGTGCACCGCGGGCCTCGCCGAATCCATCCGGGGGGCCTCCGCGGAGCATGACCTGGTGCTCGTGGATTGTCTCACCGTGTACTTGGCCCGTCTGCTGCCGTACCTCGATGACGCAGAGCCTGCAACCGTGCAGGTCGAGGGAGATTTGTCCCGCAGACTGGATTGTGAAATGGCGGAGATACTCGAGACGATCAAGACCCTGGAAGCCGACGTCATCATCGTCAGCAACGAGGTCGGCGGCGGACTCGTGCCGCCGTATCCCTCAGGCAGATTGTACCGCGACATGATCGGTCGAGCAAACCAGCGGATAGTGGCCGAGTCGGATCTCGCTTACGCGGTGATCGCCGGCATTCCCATCGACCTGAAGGCCTGTGAGGCCACTGATTCGCCGTGGGGAGGCCCGTAGATGCACAGAGGATTCCCGACTGCTGTGGCTTTCTTGACGATTATCCCGGTGCCGGATCGGCTCCTGGGGAAGCACGCCATGCCGCCTTCCGAGATGCTATGGTGGTTCACGCCCATCGGGCTACTGATCGGCGGGGTCTCGGCGGGCATCACTTACCTGGCGACCCTCGTGTTCCCGTGGCCGACGTGCGCGGCCATCGCCGTCTTCTGCCTGATCGCCCTTAGCGGAGCCCTGCACTTAGACGGCTTCATGGACACCTGCGACGGGTTGGGCTCCCGGGCTCCCCGCGAGCGCGCGCTGGAGATTATGAGGGACTCGCGTGTGGGCGCATTCGGGGTCGTCGGAGCGGTGTGCCTGATCCTGCTGAAGTTCGCCTTCCTGGTCGCCGTCGGTCGACAGTGGGGGCTTTGCACCGTCGTCGCAGCGCCGGTGGTCGGCCGCCTGATGCAGGTCGGGGTTCTGCGACTGAGCAAGTACGCGCGTGCTGAGGGTGGGCTGGCCGCCAGGTTCTTCCAGACAGCCACCGACCCCCACTGCATGGTCGCCATCGGGCTGACATTGGCCGTCGCGGTGGGCACATCGACCTTCGTGCCGATGGTCATCGCGGTGGCCGTCGCCGGCCTCTGCGCCCTGCGCATTCACTTGAAGCTTGGCGGCAACACCGGCGACACGGTAGGCGCCATCTCAGAGATCGCCGAACTGACCTGCATCGCCTTCATGGCCGTCCTCGTGTCCGTCCCGGGATAGCTTCGGCGCCGGGAGATCAGCCCGGTAGGGGTTCTGTCGTGCTGCGCCGATTCTCCTGATCGACACAGGAGCGTGTGCGACATGACGTCTCGCGAACGCGTCCATCTCGCGCTCTCGCATCAGGAGCCCGACCGGGCGCCGCGCGATTTCTGGGCCGAACCACCGACCATGAACCGCCTGTTCGCCCACCTGGGGCACAGTGACGAGGAGCGCCTGCTGCGCGATCTTGACGTCGACCTGCGCCACATCGCCGTTGAGCCGCCGCCACGCAAGATCGGCGACATATGGCAGACTATCGGCGGCGAGAGATTCATCTACAAGGACACGCCCTGGGGGCCGATGCGCGAGGATGTGAAGGGCGCCCTGGCCGACGCAGACAGCCTCGACGAGCTGCAGGACTTCGACTGGCCCACCCCCGACTGCCTGGACCACGACAGCCTCCCGGAACTGTGCGCCCGGCACGAGGACTACGCCCTGGTCTACGGGTTCGCCGACGTCTGGCAACGCCCCGCGCTCGTCCGAGGATGGGAGCGCTTCTTCGTGGACATGGCCGAACGCCCCGACTGGGCCCACGCCTTGTGCCGGCGCTTCACCGACTTCTACCTCGAAGACTACACCCGGGCCGCGACCGTCACCGGCGGGCGCATCGATATCTACCTGGTCATCAGCGACCTGGGGAGCCAGACCGCGCCCCTGATCTCACCCGCCATGTTCCATGATTCCGTCGCCCCGTACCTGCGCGAGATGTTCGACCGCATCCATGAACTCGGGGGCAAGGTCCTGTTCCACAGTTGCGGGGCGATCGCGCCCTTCATCCCCGACATCATCGAGCTCGGCGCCGATATCCTGGACCCGATCCAGCCAACCGGACCGGAGATGGAGCCGGAGCAACTCAAGGCGCGCTACGGCGGAAAGCTGTGCTTCCACGGCGGCATCGATATGCAGCGCCTGCTGCCGGAGGGCACGCCCGAGGAGATCCAGGCGCAGGTGCAGCGGTACTGCGAAGTGCTCGGCGCGGGCGGTGGATACATTCTGAGTCCCGCCCACTTGTTCCAGCCCGACGTGCCCCCGGAGAACATCCTCGCCGTGTATGCGTGAAGGCCGGGCTTCCGCGTTGGCCAGGCATCCGTAGAACGCACACTTCCCCAACCCGTGAGCGAACTGGGGAGGCCGATGGTGGGGTGGGGCGCTCGCGAGATCCCGGGGGCAGACGGCGCAGGGCGGCCTACTCCTCTGTGGCATCACTGTCCCGGGCCTTGCGTGAGCTCTTGCGCCTAAGCGCCTTCACCTTGCGGTCTACAAGATCGACGTAGTTCACTGTTGGCAGCAAGAAGGGCCCGGAGGGGCATGTCGCAGTGGCTGAAAGCAGCACGCCTCGCGCAATTCCGTGCAGAATGGCGAGGCAGTTCATCGGCACGAGCCGCAGGAACGTCTCCTCGTCGGCGTCGGACCCGCGTGAGAAGTCGCCGCAGAGAACCACCTTGACGCGTTCATAGGGAAGATGCTCGGCATCTTTGGGGCGCGTCGCCGTAACCGTCAGTTGCACACGGACGCGGCTCCGATCGCCGTCGATGCCATACAGATCAAAGTCAGCCCGGACACGATAGCCCGCGTCCAGCGCCTCCGTCTCGGCTGCGTCACAGTTCGTCGCGCACTTCACTACCAACTCAAGCATGTACGTGCCGTCAAGCCGCATTGGCGGCGAGCTCCTCGACACCTGTGTCACCTCCGGCATCGCGAGCTTGGAGTAACGTCGTCAATGAAAGGCGCTCGAAGGCAGGCGCGCGCGGAGTAAGTCTCGGGGCCTCCACATCGAGGTCGAGAGCGTTGGCAAGGCGCATGATGGTCCCTAGGGTCACGTTGGACGGGTTGTTGAGGATACGCGACACGAAGGCGCGGTTGACGCCCGCTGCCTCAGCCAGCGCCGTTTGGGTCATGCCCTGACGCTTCATCTCGGCGTCAATCTGGTTGAACACCTTCAGCGCGAATTCGGTGACGCCGCGATCCGGAACATGGGCGACTTGCTCGTCAATCCACTGCATCAAATCGTCTTTGTGGCTCACTTCGGTACATCCTCTCTCAACGCTCATTGGCGATTCGCAACCACGCCTCACGCACGCGCGCGACATGGCGGAGGTCCTTCCCTCGGGCCTTGTCCCACTGTTTGTCCACGTAACGCACCACGCAGAAGACCCGATCCTCGGTCAGGAATCCGTAGAAGCGGTGATTGGCCGGGCCTTGCTGGATCCGGATTTCCCACTGGCCGTCCCACGGGCGCATTCGGCGAAAGTATCGGTCAGAAGACGCCTCGCCGTCATCCGCTACGACCTGGCAGTAGTCTATCAGCTTCGCGAGGAACCTCCTGTCGCTGGTGGTTCCCTTGTCGTGGCGCAAGACGAACTCGGTCAAATCGTCCTGGCCGTTCACCACCAGCGACCGGATTGTCAGAGACTTCCCGACAATGCGGAAGGGCCCTTCGCTGACCTCAATGTATGGGACGGGAGTGGAAGCCATTGTAACTTATAAGTGACACTGCGTCAATTGCAGTATCGGCATCTCCAGGGCCTCCCTTGAGTCATGCACGATGGTGACGAAGCCACTCCGACCGCCCAGAAGTTGGGGGCGGTCTCCCGAGTGGCAGTGGCCTGCTGAGGCCCCCTTCTGCGACAGGTGGATTGGCAGCTGGCTGGAGATTGTGGATGTGGCCCCAACATGATGCACGTTCACCACAGTCCAGACCCACACCTCCTGATTCCAGCCACCCAACCACCGCGTCATCGATCTCCTCATCGCCCGAGATTCATCGATTGGGGCGTGGGTCCGCCACGATCATCCGACAACGAGATCGGAAAGCTCTTGGCATGGATGTCCAATCCGATATACTGCGTAGCGGGCGTCTCCTTCGGAGATGAACCGCCGCGCAAGCGGTTCACTTGCTGAGGTAGCCGCCAACACGCCGCAGGCCAAGCGATTGGCCTCTACGACTTGGGGGAGAACACAATGGGCGACCTGATCGGCAAGTACCGCGGGTGCATGGTAGGGCTCGCCATCGGCGACGCTCTGGGCTACCCCGTCGAGTTCATCAGTCGGGCCGAGATGATGCGCCGGCTGGGACCCGAGGGAGTCACCGATTTCATCGCGGGGAGTCACCCGGCGGGCTTCTACAGCGATGACACTCAGATGTCACTCGCTCTCGCACGCGCCTTGTTCGAGGCCGGTCACGCGGACCTGGAGACTATCATGGCCGCGGTGGGTCGGGAGTTCGTGGAATGGTGCATGAGCGAGAAGAATGACCGCGCCCCCGGGGGAACCTGCATGCGCGCCTGCAGGCGCCTGGCGAACGGCGTCCACTGGCGAGAGGCCGGGAAGAATGATTCTAAGGGCTGCGGGACGGCGATGCGGGCCGCTCCCGTGGGCCTGCGCTACCACGGCGACTTGGCGCGGCTTCGCGAGGTCGCCGTTGCGCAGAGTCTCGCGACCCACGGTCACCCGTGCGCCACTGCCGGGTCGGTGGTTGTGGCGATGTGCGTCGATCTGGCCCTCTCAGACGTCCATCCGGCAGACTGGCGCGATCCGGTGCTGGACGAAGCGCGGGCGCACAGCGATGAATGCGCGCGCAGGCTCGAACAGGCCTGGGGACTGCAGGGAGTCGACCCCGCGGAGGCGCTGGTGAGAATCGGGGAGGGTTGGGTCGCCGAGGAGGCAGTAGCCGCGGCGCTGTTCTGCGTGCTCCAGAGTCCCGACGACTACGCCGCGACGGTGCTCATGGGGGCGAATACCGACGGGGACTCGGATTCCATCGCCTGTATCGCGGGGGCGATGAGCGGCGCGCGCAACGGTGCCGATGCGATCCCTGAGACCTGGTGCGAACG
>JALGSS010001132.1 GCA_029821745.1 Candidatus Zipacnadia bacterium | reverse complement strand
CGCTTCGAGCTGCTCCGCCGACTTCTTCCCGATGCCGTCGGTGTTGAACACGGCGATGATGTTGTCGCCGCGTTCCCTCGCCGCCTGAGCCGCCGTGACGCTGGTCCACGGCGTGTGCTCCTCGTTGCACCAAATGAACCAGATCGAGCGTCGAGACTCATAGTCGGCGAGAATCCGGGCCAGCTCAAGAATCCCCACGGTGCCGACGGCTCGACCCAGCTCTGGGAGTCCTTGTGGGCGATGAGGATGATGAACTCGTCGGGGCAGGTCACTCCAGTCTTCTTTGCGATGATGTTGTGGGCCGTGTACCACGGGTCCGACGGATCAGCCGCGGAGTAGCGGTGGTGGATATTCTTGGTCTCATCGCATCGGAAAGCCTGGACCTGGGTCTCGTCGTTCTCCACGTGCCAGCCCCAGTCTCGCAGCTTCCCCTCGATGTAGTCATCGGCCTCATACAGCGTGCATTTCTCATGTCCCGGGATCGTGTAGTTGAGCTTGCGGTACGGAAGCGGATCGTCGCACAGGTAGTAGAGATCCGCGCGGATGTTCTCGGCGCTGACCTGCTGAATGAGATCGGGAATGGGATTGCCGGCCATGTTTCGTTGGCCTCCTGGATCGAATGTGTGTGGCATTGGCGATGGTTGCGTGCATGTGAAGCCGATCAGTAAGCGGCGGCTCGGACATTGTCGATCATGGCTTCGGCCGGAGCGTTCTCGAAGAAGAAGACGGCAAAGTGATCGATCCCCTTGCGGGTGCTCCGCCGCATGCCGGACTCGGCGACCACCGGCGTGCTCATGTCATCAATGTAGATGGCCTGCGTGTCGGTCCCAGCGTCCCACTCCCACTTGAGGTGGTGCCACCATCCGGGAATGGTCTTGATCGGCGGAGAGAAGGGCGCATGGCTGTTCTTGCCCGAATTGTACGTCATGGCGCCGCCGCGATCGTTGAGGTAGATGGCTCCGTTGAGTTCGGGACCCTCGAAAAGCCCCGCGAGGCGCGCGTTCTTGCCGTCGGGGACCATGAAGTCGAATTCGACCATGCCGGCGGGTACGGCTTCCCGCAGGTCCAGGTTCAGGAGCATCCTGGGACCGTCCCCTGTCCAAACCAGTCGGGCGGCCTGGCTGCCTCCAGCCTGAGCGATTTCCAGATGCCCGTCGGGTGGCTCGAGATCATACGTGTCGCCGTATCCACGACTCCAGTACCAACTTTCAGGCGGGTCGATGACGCCAATCGGCAGGGCCTCAAAGTCCTCCTGGGCGATGAGCTTCGCACCCTCCGGCAATGGGGCAAACTCGAAGGGTTTCCCCTCGACCGTAACCTGTATCTCATCCACTGACGGCGCGAGAGGTGACGTGGGAACGCGGACCTTCAGCGTGTGCCTCCCCGGGCGCAATGTCTCAGGCGTGTACCAAGTGAAAGGAGCTTCGCGCTCCAGCCTGATATGGCCTCCATCCCAGTAGAAACTGACACTGCTGCCGTCCTTGTGCGAGGTGATGGTGACCTTCCCGTCGCGCTGCTCGCCGATTTGCAGACTTCCTTCACCGCTCTCAACGGTGGCGGCGATGAGTTCGGCGGCGTGGGCTCTCGGCCCTGCAAAGGACACGCGGAACTTGCGCCCGGAGACGTCGGCGGGTATCGAAGCTGCGCGCGCGTTCGGGTCGATGGCGACGGCCTCGCCGACCGTGTCCCAGTTCCCATCCGCATCAGGCATCTGCAGTTGCGCCGCCAACGGGAGCGTCCCCGTTGGGCCGAAGCGCAAAGCGATTGAGTGCAGATTGCCGTCATCGGGCAGGTTGAGTTGCCACCACGGCGCGGCGTCGTTGGAAGTGGGCTGCCACGGAACGAGTTGGTCGCCAGGTGACGAAGATACGCTGAGCCAGGGCTCCTCAACGCGTTGCCGGAACTTGAGAGTCTGATAGAGCGGCCGGTAGGCCATCCGGTTGACCATCTCGTCGGACTCGTAGATGGCGACGCCGTCGAACCCGGCCTCGTGGAAGAAACGCGTGTAGGTGAGGGTCTGATCGGGCGTCACGGACGGGCCGTGCATGCCGCCGATGAACTTGATCTGCTTGCCCTTGCACAGGTCGAAGTATGGGGCGGCCGCCGTCGCGATCTCATCAGGCCGGAAGGTGAGCTCAGCCCGGCCCAGGTAGCCGTTCATCAGGCAAAGCTCGCTCACGAGGCCCTGGTTGATGAGCTCCTCCACGTCCATGCACCAAGCGGTGTTTGTCTCGAAGGGCCCGAGGGCGCAGCGGATGCCAATGGGTACGGGGCGCGCCAGATTGCGGCAGTCATCGCGCAACTCGCGGACGAACTTCGTGAAGCTCTCCTCAGCCCGGAACTTGATCCAGCGCTGGTACTCCTCGCGGTCGGAGACGGACACG
>JALGSS010000196.1 GCA_029821745.1 Candidatus Zipacnadia bacterium | reverse complement strand
TGATGCGCCGGTCTCTCAATCAAGACAAAGTGTGTTGACTCCGGCGGGATCGGCGGTCAGGCACCAGTAGTCGGCCCCGTCGATGTGGGCAACCTGACCGGTAGCCGGTTCGCCATTCAGCGTTGCCTTAGTGGGCGCGTTCGGGTCGTCCACGGGGATCTGGATGTCCACGGACTCGCCGCTACCGGTGAAGCGTAGCTCAGTGGTCGCGCCCTCACGGGTGTACTCGTAGGCGATGTAGGTCCGCGACGCGGGGAACGCGATGCATGCAGCCGCGTGCCGAACTCCACCGGCTTCCCACTGCGGCGCGATCCTGCATGAGTTCATGCCTGGGCTCTGCGGCACCACGCCGACCAACCCCTCCACGGCGGCCTGTCCCCACGCGGCGATGCCCCATGCGTCGAACGGCGTCGTCCAGAATGTGTTCATCGCCGCGTGCCCGTCGAGGGTGTACCAGGTCGGGCACGCTCCATCGTCGGCCTTGACGCGCTGCCGGAACTGGTTGAACAGCCGCCAGCCGCGCTCGGCGAAACCATGCTGGAAGCAGGCGCGGCAGAGCTGGCCGCCGACCCAGGGGAAGAGCCCGCCGTTCATGTACATCCCGGGAGGGTAGCGCGGGAAGTGACCCTCCGGGTACCCGGGCTGCATGCTCCACCAAGGGTACGCGTCGCCGGTCTCCTCGAGACGCCGCTCGTACTCCTCGATGATCGCGACGGCCTGATCGTGGCTCGCCAAGCCATCATTGCACGCCCACGTATTGCTCATCACGAGTTGCGCGTCTTCGTCGAAATCCGGGTGCTCGATGGGGTCGATGTGCACGTGGTGGCGATACTTGGTGCCATCCCACAGCAGGTCGTTCGCTCGGCCGCGGGCGGAGGATGCGAATTCCCGCAGCGCGTCCGCTTCGTCAACGCGGCCGACGGCGCGGAGCATATCGGCGAGACAGTCGGCGGCTCGCGGCAGCCGCACCGCATCGCAAAGCGAAGCCACATACCGGCTGTTCTCGTTGCGGAAGCAGGAGCCGTCGCCCATCTGGACGTCCCATTCATCAGCGGCGTGAGGCTTCTTGATCAAGCCAAGCTCCTTGGACCAGAGGACCGGGGACGTCGTTGCGTAATGCCAGCCCTCAAGCATTGGCTGCAGGAGACTCGCCATCCACCCCTCGTCCGAGGTCGCCATCCACACCTGCCACACGTTGATGATGAGCCCCGTCTCCAGGTCGGCCATCAGGCTGCGGATCTTGTGCGCGCCCTCCCAGCCGGGGCTGCCGTCTGCGTAGATGTGATCGTACAGGGAGCCATCGGGATTCTGGTGGGCGTAGGCGAGATCAATGTGTCCCTTCAGGGTTTCGGCGCGTTCGAGATACCTGACTGAGTCCAGGCGGAAGCGCGGGTAGGCGAGGTTCATCGGCGAGTTGTCGCCCGCCTTGTCTCCGGCGACCCAATAGCCTTCGTAGAGGGCCCAGTCGAGACTGGACTCGAGACTGCCGTGGAGCCAGGCGAAGAACTCGTCGAGGTCGGTGCCGTCGGCAGAGGCCTGGGTCGTCGCCTCCAGCACGAAGCTGCCCATCCTGAAGGCGTGGAAGCCCGTCTCGTCCTTGTCGAACACGCGGATGACGTGCAAGCCCGGCGTGCCACCGGCGGTCACGGTTAACGCGGCCTCACCGTTGACCAGGGGGATGCCTTGACGGTAGTATGACCGCCCCGCACCGTCGAATACCTCGAAGAAAAGAGTCTGGTCGGCGAGGTCAGCGCCGACGAAGGAGATGCGGACCTCGTCGAGGGGCGCGTACTTCATCCGCTCAGTTCGGACAGTACCGAACCGGGCCATCTCGTACTGCTGCTGTCGTCTCATGGCTTCCACCTATCTGAACTCGATGGTTCCGAATGCCGAATGGTCGTGAAAGGCGTCTGTCGGTGTCCAAGTTGCGTGCTCGCGCCGCCCGCTGGGGAGCACCCGGGTGCGCATGAACTGGGCCTTCCAGCGAGCGCCGGGGGCAGGCGCGGTGATGCCGGACGCGGCGATGGGAACGGCCGCTTCTACGGTGAACCGGTCGGGGTACTTGGTTGCCTTGCAGATGACAGGCAGCTCCGACTTCCGTCGCTTGTCGGACGCGATCTCGACGGTTTCCTGGTAGGTCACCGCATCGGCGGTCACGATCTGATGCAGGAACCGCCCTTGCCAGTCGGGCGGAGCAAGAGCGAACTCGACCGCGTCATCCCACCATGGCCGCCCCGCCGCGCCGTTGGTGGTTTCAAAGCCCGTCTTCTCCTTCTCCCAGGCGGTTACTGCAATGTAGATATTCTCCGCGTCATATCCCACGCGGATCTCCGTCTCCGCGGACGCCGGCTGTCCCTCTTCGGCCACCACAAACAAGCCTCGCTCCGGGTCCGCGAGACCCCAGCAGGGGTCATCAAGTTTGCCATCGAGGGTTGGTGGGGCGTCAAAGCGGCCGGGCTCGATAGTGCGGTCTCGCACTTGGCTGACGCGGCCCGACACATCCTCGATGGGGATCGCGGGCTCGGAATCAGCGGCCGGATTCAGTCCTCGAAGGGTCATGCTCAGCCACCGGCTCGGGAGGGCCAGGTCCATGATCGCCGAGATCCACACGCGCCCGTCCCAATCGGTGGGCGCCCAAGCCCCCAAGTCGAGAATGCCCGCCACGCGCTCGCCGGTGTAGATCGTGCTGGGAAGCCGCAGGTACTGGTCCGGCGCCCTGGCGGCGCCCCATTCAGGCTGGGCCGAGGCCCGCTTGGTGCTCATCTTCCCCGCGGACAGCGCCACACGCTTGGTGTAACCCTCTGGGGTGGCGTAGTCGATGAAGAACCCGATGAAGGCATTGGCGTGGGTCTCGTAGAGCACGTGTCTGTCAGGGTACAGTCCGCGCACGGGGTACATGTTGTGGTCCACGGTCACCGCTACTTGTCGAGCACCGCGGAGTTCGACGCCCGCCATGCTCTGCGCGTAGTAGGTTGCGCACTCCCTCGGCACGTCCGCGCGGATCGTCAGCGCATCCAGGTCCACCGTTGGTCGGCAACGGCCGTATTCGAGGGTGCCCTGGCCGAGAACCTGCACGTCGCCCCGCGCGACATCGAGGGGCGTCACCTGCAGATTCCGCTCCATGGGAGGGTGCTCTGAGGGGATGCTGTCGGTAGACTGGTGCCCGGTCACCGTGAACTTCGCCGTCGCGGGCGGGCTTCCGGGATAGGCGACCTCGATCTCGTACTCGCCATTGTGGGCCTGCACGGGCACGGGGAGGTGAAGCTGTGGGCCCCGTAGTTCTCCCGCGAAGACGAGGGTGCCGTCTCTCCACACGTTGCTCAGCAGGGGACTGTCTTGTGTGGCGTCGATCTCGACATTGAGCACGTCCCCTGCCTGCACTTTGTCGGCGACGCTCTGGTTCGGCGGGGCTTCCCGCGCAGGCAGATCACCGAAGCGGATAGCCACCGAAGTATCCGTCGCGGCAGGCGGGATGCTGATGACGGCTGCGTGCAGTCCGTGGAGCATGACCGGTCGGCTCGTCGCAGCCTCCCCGCCAACATCTGCGGAACCGACACTGCGGCCGGTGGGAGCCAGCGCGAGAATCTCCCGGGGCTCATCAGAGGGCATCACGGTAACGGTCAGGCCATCGGTGTCGGGAGTGACCTGGAGGGCGTCCTTGTGGACCGCGGGCAGCAGGAAGTTTGCCCGGAGACCGTCGCGGCTCCAGAAGTAGACGGGTGCGCGCACGACGGAGAACACATTGAGCAGACCCGGCGGGAGGGCGGCTTCGAAGCTGATCCAACCTTCCTCGTCGACCGTGATGGGGCGGATCGTCCGAAGCTCAGTGACTGCGCCCGTAGCCCAACCTGTCTCACGGTAACTCGCGGCGCTCGCGAAGTCGCTTCCGGGCACAGAATACTCCCCGATGCTCTTCATGACATGGTGGGCGACGTACACGGTCTGGCCGGGCCCTGCCACGTCGGGTGGAACTTCGGCGGCAATCCGCTCGGAACGCTCATCGTTGCGGTGGGCGACGGTGGAGATCACGAGGCCGGGGCCCGTCCGCAGAGCGTACATTTCGAGGGGAGTATCTTCATCGAACCGCCAGTCGGGTCTGTAACGGGTCGGCGAGAACTGCAGTCCCCGCGTCTCGAAGGTTGCGGTGCAATAAGGGGCGGCTGTCAGCAGACTCTTGGTGCTCAGGCCCCCCGGCCCGCTCGGCGGGAAGCCCAGGGCGGTGCAGATGCGCAGGTACGTGTCCCCCGAGCCGATCCAGTAGAGGGGCGACATTGGCCGGTCGCGGTCGAAGTACTGGCGCACCTTGCACGAGTACATCCGCGCGGCGGCCCGGCGCCACTCCTTCCCGAACTGCCGGCCGATCTCGGCGAAACCGATGTCCGCCAGTCGGTCATCGGCGCTGTTGAAGAAGACCGCGACATCGGGGTTGAGCTCCCGGAGCTCATTACGCACTCGCCGGCAGAAATCCTCGCCGTGGTAGTCCTGAGTCGTGCGCAGGTGCTCCCAGTCGATGAGATTCACGGTCGTGTTGCCGCCGTCGAGATACCACACGTCCTGAGGGTAGCGTTTGTGCAACTCCACCACTTGTTTCACCAGAAAACCCTGCTGCTCAGGGATGGACATCATGCGGGCGAAGTTGGCTTTGAGCTGGGGGAAAACGACGCGGGGTTCCCCCGCTTTGTTGGTTGGGGCAAACCACTCGGGGTGCTCATTGAAGACACGCGACTCTCTGCCTACACTGGTGAGCCACATGTACAGGCCGGCGCGGCGCTGCGGCATCGACTGGAGGGCCTCGAGTTGGCGTGCAATCTCGTCGGTGGGCGTGACCGCGCCGAACAACCCGATCGCATCGCCGGACACCGGCAGGTCGCCCCAGACCCCGTCGAGATGGGTGAGTGATGGCGCGACGGTCAAGCCGCTCGAGAAGACCTTAGCGAGTCGCTGTGCGGTCCGCCGCGTGTGATCCCACAGACCGCACTTGTAGCTGTCGACTGTGATGGTCTTGATGTCGCCGAGCCAGGAGGGCCTGTCGAGTCCCCGCATGTACTGACGGTAGTCAGGCAGCGAGACAAAGTGGCGCTCCCACCCGAACCGCCCACCCTCGACCAGGGCCGTGTGCACCTGCGTTGAGGCTACCTCCTCGCCCGACAGCTTGAGGGTCGCGTGCCCGATCTCCCACCCAGACCGGTTGTAGGAGGTGCGATTGTACGGCTCCATGGGGTGCTGACCGTGGTTGGGCAGGCAGAACCGGTCGTTGACCTTCTGGCGGTACTGAGTGACGGTGGCCAGGGAGCCTGGGCGCACCAGCATGACGGCCTTGGACGCGGGGACCACGTGAGTGAAATGGACGCTATCTGCCGGCAACCGATCGCAGCGCACCTGGGCTGTTTCGTAGTAGCCGCCCTTGCGGAATTGCTCGTCGAGGGCAGCATTGGTCAGGAGTGTTGCGAACTGGTCAGGGCGGCCCCCGGTGTACTTGAAGACGGTGGTCTTCGCGAGCCATTCCTCTTGCCCGTCGTCGGCGAAGCTGTAACGCTTCTCGATGGTCAGGTCGGGCAGATCGGCATTGGTGCACACGATGACAAGGGAGCCGCCCGACTGCGCCGCCCGGACCGTGGTGTCGGCGTACTCGGCGCTTTCCACCAGGGCATCGCGGTTTTCGAACACGTACCGATCCCAGCCACGCAACATGATGCGTCTGCCGTCGTCGGCCCACAATCCGCCGAGGATGCCTGTCTTGCGATGGATGGCGACGGTGGCCTTCTGCCCACGCAGGATCGCGTACTCCTCGTTATCGGTGAGGTCCGCCGGCACAGGCGGCATCTCGGGGCCATGGAAGTATACGGCGGCCTGGGCTTCGCGATCCGCTGCAACCGTTGCCCGCCGGGATAGTGCTATCTCGCCAAGCACGAGAGGCACGTCGACTCGCGGACGCTTGAGGGTGATCCGGACGTATCGCCCCACGCTCAGACATGTCGCGGAGAGGGTGTGCTCGCCCTCGCTCTGCTGAGTGGACTCATTGACGACTGAGCAGGCCGCTTCCCAGGCTTCAGCGTCGGGGCTCATCTCGACAGTCGCGCCGGCGATATTCTGCGCGGGTGACGCAAATGCCTTGAGCCTGACCTTCGTAAGCGTCTGCTCCTCGCCCAGGTCGAGGACGATGCGCGGATCTCCGCCGTACGCCGGCCAGGTGACCTGAGCGTCCTTGCTCAGCTCTCCATCGAGGATGATGAGGGCGGCGTTCTTCGCATCGCCGACGGGAGGGTTCTCGAAGGTGCAGGTCATGCCCTGAGTGTGAGCGGTGGGGTCCTCCGACCTTGGCACGAGACGCAGCCCGTCGATCTCCATGAGCTCCCCGGGTGTGTCCATCGCGCGGTACGGGTAGAAGCGGATTCGCGTGGTTTTCCCCCAGCCCTCCGGCCGGTCGGACAACTCCCACGGGGGAGATTGCAGGGGCAGATAGATTCTCGTCCAGGCGCCCGTGCCCATCTTCGGAGTTGCGAGAGCGGTGCCGCCGCCATCGAAGAACACCTGCACACAGCAGGTCCACTCCGGGGCTGTGGTGCGGATGTTCTGTCTGATGTAGAACTCGAGCCCCGCGTACTCCCGCAGGTCGATGCTGTCTTGGAGCTGGATGCCCTGCCACGGGCCCTCGTTGGTGACCTCGACGCGCACGGCCGTGGCGCCCACTGCCGCGTCGGTTGTCACGGTCAGTCCAGGCGCGTTTGCATCAGGCAACTCGCCGGGGATGGCCTCCCATCCCGCGTCCATAGCCCCCGCCGCGTCGACGAACTCCGTCTTGTATTCCTCGGCACCCGAGGGCAGTGAGACCAACAGGGCGGAGGCGGAAAACAGAGCGCAGAGGATGGATCGGCATGTGGCAGTCACGACACGTCCCCCAAGTCGCGGCAGGATTTCGTGGGATGCGAGGTCAGACCTATTTCCCGACACGGTCACCTACTATCTTCTCCACGCGGGGGCGTGGCCCTGCCTGAGTAGTTGGAAGGAACACAACGTTGCCCCGGGAAGCAAGCACGGGGGGCCGCGCAACGTATGGCATCGATCCGAGTCGGACCACGCGCTGAACACATGATCGGGTGGATTCGTCCGTGAGCCTGTTAGCGGCTGCAATGGAGTCGGCTCGCCTGCACACAAATCACGGACTGCCCCCAACACAATGAAAACACTCACAGCGCCGGCGTTGCTTCTCGCCGCATTCCTGGTCGCGCAGGGAGCCGTGGCCGAAACAGTGCTCCCCTTCGAACGCGGCGATTGGGCCACGGAACAGACACGAATTGACGACCACGTTGCTGCTGCGCTGAACCAGAAGGGCATCGCGCACGCCAACCCATGCTCAGACGTGGTCTTCCTGCGCCGCGTTTACCTCGATACGATGGGGATACTGCCGGAACCCTCGGCGGTGCGCGAGTTCCTGGCGAGCAATGATCCCCGCAAACGTGCACTGCTGATCGACGCCCTGTTTGAGACAGAGCAGTTCGCCGACTACTGGGCGCTGAAGTGGTGCGACGTGCTGCGGGTCAAAGCGGAGTTTCCCATCAATCTGTGGCCCAACGCGGTGCAAGCGTACCATCGCTGGGTGCGCGATTCGATCCGGACCAACAAGCCCTATGACCAGTTCGTCCGAGAGCTT